>JAGQOY010000039.1 GCA_020427005.1 Planctomycetales bacterium | reverse complement strand
TGAGGCACATTGGAACGGGAGAAAATCGATCGACTTAGGCGAGTTGGATACCAGCGATCATTATCCTGTAGTGGCAACCTTCCAATTGCGCTAACCTGCCGCGCGACCAGAACAGCCGTCAGTCTGTTTGTCGAGAAGGTTGGCGGGTTTTGCTACACTAAGATGGCGCATAGCACTTTGCTCCTGATCCTAATAGTAAGACTCCCAGTGTTCTCTCAAAGCTCCCAAATCCATAAACCGCAAGCGGTTTTCGGACCACTGCGAGCGTGATTGCTGGTAGCAATCAACCTGAAACTGGGTGAGTGGTTCGGGCAAACGAGTTGGGCCGACAAATCGAGATCCAAGTCGCTCTGCAAGTCGGATGGAGGCAACGTTATCTGGGTTGATGGTATGAATAATATGTTCCCATTTCAGACGGTCAAAAACGAAATCAATACTTGCTACGGCAGCCTCGAGTGCCAAACCTTGGCCTTGGTAACGATGGAGAATACCCCAGCCAACTTCTGGGCCGGGCCAGCCCTCTGGTTGCCAAGCACCTACACGTCCAATCCAATTTCGAGTCCCTCTCTCGAGCACGGAAAACATTGAGACTCCATACAAGCTCCACGCTCCTGCCATGGTGCAAAAGCTTCGCCATGCTTCGGACCTAGATTTTTGTCCCCCCATATATTTCATGGATTCTGCATGCGCGTGAAATTCGGCCCAGCCATCAAAATCTTCGACATGAATTGGTCGCAAGTCTAGGCGCCGAGTGCGAATACAGATTTCTTCGGGCATGCATGGGTTCCTCGTTTGTGAGTCGGCAAATGACTAAAATATTTCTCGACTAATATTTCTCGACTATAGCAAATTAGGCACCAGGAGCATTTCAAGGCTGCCTCATCTCGCCGTAGAATGTGGACACAAATTGAGGTTACATGTTCACGGGACGTTCCATTGTTAACCACGTGGCAACGTAAAGTTATGCGAAATATTACTCCCAAAAAACCAAATCCCGATCAGTGACGTAAATGTAACGGGATGAAGTTTGAGCATGCCCCGAGGCGGAAGATTGTCTACAGCTTTACCGGTTTTGATATTCTCCGATTGGAAAATCCATTGATTGTCGCGTCTAACCTAGTCAAACAGTTCCATTGGGCTGGAAATTCCATATATGCCCTGAGGGGAATTTCTTTTACTGTGAGCAAAGGTGAAGTTTTTGGGCTGCTCGGCCCCAATGGAGCTGGAAAAACTACGACCCTGAGAATCATTATGGGCTTACTGAAGCCTGACTCTGGTTTCGCCGAAGTTGATGGAGTCCGCACGGGCCGTGATGCCTCCTTGGTTAGAAATCGACTTGGAATGGTTTCGACTAATGATGGCGTATATCCTTGGCTGACCGTTCGCGAGATGCTGTTGTATTTCGCGGATTTGTATGCTGTGCCAGCCGCTACGGCTCGTGAGCGGCTGTTGGAACTTGCCAATAAGTTGCAGCTCGAACGGTTCCTAAATCAGCGTTGCGCCACACTCAGTACGGGCCAAAAGCAGCGTGTTATTCTTGCCCGAGGATTGATGCATGACCCACCCGTCATGCTATTGGACGAACCCACTCGCGGTCTCGATGTGGTTGGAAGTCAAACTGTTTTTGAGTTCATCGCTCACTTGAAAGAGCTCGGGAAAGCTGTGCTCTTGTCGACGCATCGTTTGGATGAAGCGGAAAGAACATGCGACCGTTTTGGGCTGCTTCACCGGGGCACCTTAATGTATGCGGGGACCTTGGATGAGATTAGAAAGGCAACAGGCCAAAGTCATTTGACTGATATGTTCTTGACTATGATGCACAATTCTGAACAACAGACCCAAGCTACTAAGGACCAAGCATGCACACCCGCGTAACTGCCGATCGTATGTTGCGGTTGTGTCTGAAAGAGCTTCGTGAATCGCTACGTGACCGCCGGACGATCGTTACTCTGGTGTTGATGCCATTGCTCGTTTACCCGCTGCTGAGTTTGATACTCAATCGTGTTATTCTCAACAATGGCGTGCGGCGAAGTGAGCCAACGCTTACCATTGGGATCGGCTCTCAGATCAACGAAGAGAACCTCGATTTTTATCTGCGTTACGGTTATGCATTGTTGCAAGACCCCTACACGGCTCCCCTATTCCTCAATTCTTCTGCGACGACGAGTGATGACATAAAAATCCCCGCCGAGGGAGCGGGGCATAAATTGTTGAATGTCCAGTCTGTGCCGGTAGTATCCGATGGAAGGCACGAGCTAGAAAACGGCATTGTTGATTTGGTCATAGTCAAGCAGCTGGAGGGAGTGCAATTGCCCCCTCCATCCAATACGAACTCTGGCGCACAAGGAAACTCTCCGACACCTTCCTCTGGTGACTCTCCTCAAAATATTGTTCAGCCTGGGACTGGCTCCGCTCAACGCGAACAGTCTAGCGTCACAGCGTCTAGTAATGAGCCACAAACATCACCTTCTGGCACCGACACTTCTCAACCAAGTGATGATGAGGCCTCAATTCCCAAAGACAGCGAGGCGACGGGCACTGACGATTCAATTAAATCAAGTTTGGCGCAGGAAACCGCGCCATCGTCCTCCAATTCCACATCAGCAAGTAGTAGCCAAGCGAATAACCAGGGCGGTGCTGGAAGTTTGGGAAGCTCAGACAATACTACAGGTGCTAATAATGGCCAGGGTACCAGCGGACTTCGTCCTCGGAGGAGGCGCTGGCAAGTTCCTAGTCCCAATCCAGAGGATCCATCGATCTTTATTCGAACCATGGGCGTTTACGAAGTTCGGTACCGAGTTGGGGATCTGCAAAGCGAGCGTGCCTTGCAATTACTCGAACGCATGTTAACGGCAGTCAACAACCAGGTGATTTCCGGTCTCAGTCGTGGAGAACTGGCGCCATCATTCGCGCTCCGAGCTACGCCGATTGCGATCAAGAACAGTTATTCAGATTTGCTTTCGACGATGATTCCTTTGGTATTGGTCTTAATGACCATGGCCGGCGCCGTCTATCCAGCAATCGATTTGACAGCCGGGGAGCGTGAACGGGGAACGATGGAAGCCTTGATAGTTTCCCCCATTCCAAGCGCTTATCTACTATTGGCAAAGTACAGTGCAGTTGTCGTCGTGGCGCTCTTGACGGCGTTGGCTAATCTGGCTGCTATGTCGATCACCCTGTGGGTCAGTGGACTCGGCAAGCTCATCTTAGGTACTGAGGCTCTATCGCTAGGAATGATCGGAACAGTCCTGGTTTTACTGGTGTTGTTCACTATGTTTTTCGCGGCGTTGCTATTGGCAGTCACTAGTTTCGCCAAAAGTTTTAAAGAAGCTCAGGCATACCTAATTCCACTTATGTTACTGGCATTAGCTCCCGGCGTAATGAGCCTTTTACCGGGAATTGAATTCAATAGCATTTTGGCAACTGCACCACTGATCAACATTGTGCTGCTAGCGCGAGAAGTTTTAACCGGCGGAGCAGACTGGAATCCTGCGTTAGTGGCTGTACTTTGCAATGGAGTGTATGCCATGGCTGCGTTGGTGTTGGCAAGCCGTTTATTTGGAAACGACGCTTCCATCCAAGGCAGTCAAGGAAGCTGGCGCGATTTGATCAGTAGACCTAACCGTGAGCTTAAATTACCGGAAATTGAACATGCTGCTCTTACGATGGCCGTCATGTTCCCCCTCTACTTTGTACTCTCAAGTTTGTTGCCATGGATACCTGGAACATTCACGCAACGCTTGTGGGCATCCGCAGCAGTCTCGGTAGGCTTACTACTCCTTTTGCCAATTGTGATTTGTTGGCTGCGTCGCATTCGGCTTGCTAGCACCTTAAAGATGCGTTTTCCTACTGCCAAACAATGGCTACTTTGGTTACCGGGGATATGCTTGATCGCCAGCTCCGCCTGGATGCTTGCACATGAGATCATCATTTTAGGGCAGAGCGTTGGGATCGGTACCATTAGCGACAATCAAATGGACCAAGTTCGAGAATTTCGGCACCAGCTTAGCCAAATTTCAATTGTCGTCGTACTGATTACGCTTGCGATAAGCCCAGCGGTATGTGAAGAATTCTTGTTTCGCGGTTTCGTGTTGTCATCATTGCACCGCAGGCGCCCAATGACCGCTGTCATTTATTCTGCGATCATATTCGGACTAATGCACGTACTAACCTCCAATGTTTTGGCAGTCGAGCGTTTTTTACCAACCACGTACTTAGGATTGATAATCGGTTGGATTGCTTATCGAACAGCGTCCATTTGGCCTGGAATGCTGCTTCATGCCTCACACAACGGACTGTTATTGTTGATGAGTGTTTACCAAGATTGGCTGAAAGAGCATGGTGTCCTGGTTGAAGATTCCTCCCATTTGCCACTGACTTGGCTGGCTGGCGGTGTTGTGTGCTTGATAGTGGGACTTTTATGGTTTGCCTGGTTCACCAAACCCGTTGGGGTAACAACTGAGGAAGACGACAATTAGCACGCTGTCTAAGGCTGTACTGATTCGCTAGAATTCATAATGAGCATGGTTGCGAATCAATTGATTTGGCAATTGGCTCTTAAAAAAATTCTGCAATAGGAAGACTCGAATGCGTTTCCAAACAACGCTTGTGGCCAATCTAGTTCTAGGCGCGTTAGGTACGGCTAAGGCCGATGACTGGCCGCAGTGGCTTGGTCCTAACCGTGATGGCGTGTATCGGGAAGCCGGAATTGTGGAGAGCATTCCCGACGAGGGTTTACCCATTTGTTGGCGTGTGTCCATTGGCAAGGGATATTCGGGACCAGCCGTCGCTCAGGACAAAGTCGTTGTGACGGATTACGTTGTAGAATCGGGAACAAGCACTAACAACCCGGGTGGAAAAGACGAGATCAGCGGTCGAGAACGCATTCTATGTTTAGATGTTTCTACAGGCGAAATGCTATGGAAGCACGAATACCCTTGTAGCTACAACATGTCGTTTGCCAACGGCCCTCGCGCCACTCCGACAATTCAGGACGGTCTGGTTTACGTACTGGGTGCCGAAGGAAACTTAACGTGTCTGAGCCTAGCTGACGGGCAAGTTGTTTGGTCGAAGCAGTTGAATATCGATTTTGACGGCGAAACTCCATTCTGGGGACATGCGGCCCATCCGCTGGTTCGAGGCGACCTCCTGTACGTACTTACCGGAGGTATGGACCACTTAGTAGTAGCACTTGACAGGAATACAGGCGAAGAAATTTGGCATGCGTTAAGCAGTGAAGAAATGGGCTACTGTCCGCCAACGATCATTTCAGTTGATGGACGCGAACAACTTTTGATTTGGCATGCTACATCATTAAACTCGCTTGACCCTGACACCGGTTCTCTGAATTGGACCTATCCTCTGGCACCTCGTTATGGAATGGCAATTGCCGCGCCTCGATTGTTCGGTCGCCTTCTGTATGTTTGTGGTATCGGAGAGACAGCTGCCATGATTGAATTGGATGCAAGTGGGCAACCCGCTCGAACTCTTTGGACTGGCAAACCGAAAATGGGTTTGTATGCTGGCAACGGGACTCCACTATTTGCAGACGGTATGATTCTTGGGGCAGATTGTGGCGTTGGTTTTTTTGCTGCTATTGACCCAGCAGATGGTCGCCAGTTTTGGACTACATTTGAGCTGACAACCGGTGGAGATCGTCGCGCAAGTCACGGAACGGCTTTCGTAGTTTCTCATCAGCCTTACGGTCAGTTGACTAATCGATTCTTCCTTTTCGCTGAGACAGGGGAATTGATCGATGCCGAACTGACCCGAGAGTCGTACAAGGTGCGTGGGCGTATGCGTATTCTAGAGCCAACAGGTACGTGGGATAACCGCAATATTGTTTGGAGTCATCCTGCATTTTCTCAACAAAAGATTTTTGCACGAAATGATCAAGAGATCGTTTGCGTTGACTTGAGTGCAACCAAGTGACTCAAGATCGAAAATTGGGTTTTCTTTTTAGCAGCCTCCTCGTGCTCCAACGTCGATACCCGTGCAGAAGGGAGCATCCTTGTTCGGCGCATGATGCTCGCCTACGACTTTCTATCGCGATGTGATTTTGTCAATTAACTTGACTCTGTGACATCCCTTTATCTAAAGGCTCTGCGCTCGAGGAAAACTCGACAATTCCGCTGAACGTATCGTAAACCGCACCTACAATCGCAACTTCGCCTCTCGCAACGGCGTTCCTAACTATGGAACTCATGCGGAATATGTCCTGGATTGAGTTCTCAACATTCAACCATGTAACATTGGCGACATATTTTGCATTTTGTGAGTTACGATCTGTCTTTGTCGCTGTTTCCCTTTCGATGGCGCGCCCAATCTTGTTGAGCAATTGCGTCACGTTTCCAAGTCGCACATGATCGCAGGCAGCGTTAATTGCACCGCAGTTTTTATGCCCCTTGACTACTATCAACTTTGCTCCAACCACACTCGTTGCATACTCTAGACTGCCAACTATATCTTCGTTGATGACATTGCCTGCAACTCGAACACTGAATATATCCCCGAGGCCCAAATCAAAAATTAGTTCGCTACTTGTGCGTGAATCTATGCAACCGACAATCACGGCCATGGGTGCCTGACTTCCGCCAGTTAAGGCAACTTGGCGTAATAGGTCGTTTTCGTTTCGCTCTCCGTTTACAAAACGCCGATTTCCTTCCTTTAACTTTTCCAGGACTTGAGTCGGGGTCAACTGATTTTGAGTCTCCTTAGTAAGCACATTAACATACTCGACTTGTTCATCGATCAACTCACTTCGAAATCCCACGAAACTCAAACGCAGATTCCGCTTGGTAGCTTCTTCGTCTCGAAATTCTAGCAATAGATCCAATACATCCTGGTCAAAATCATTAGTAGCGCTGGCATCGAGAATCAAATCCGAGTCATCGGGTATTTGTGCCAGGGCATCCATAACGGAGGCTCTGTTAAGGAAGGAAACTTGTTGTCCAAACTTCACTCGATAGATATCCCCAGCCGTGTAACTTTCTTTGCGAACTCGAATTCCTACACGACTGTTAGTTCGCAATATGAAGAAGACTCCACTCAGCATGCCGATCACAATGCCTATGAGGAGGTCCGAAAACAAAATAGCAGCGACAGTCACCACAAAAGGCATGAACTGGCTCCAACCGCGTTTGTAAAAATGAGCGAAGACTCTGGGAGATGCTAATTTGAATCCCGTTACCAGCAGCACAGCCGCTAAAGCGGAAAGGGGAATCAGATTCAGGAGACCAGGAACTGCGAGTATCGATAAAAACAAAATGGCTCCATGCAAAATAGCTGCAGTTTTCGTACGTCCACCACTACTGACGTTCATGGAACTGCGAACCACCACGCTTGTAACTGGCAAACCACCGAGCAGTCCAGCAACAGCATTCCCAACTCCTTGAGCGATAAGCTCTCGATCGGGCGATGTTGTTCGACGTTGAGGATCCAGTTTGTCGATGGCCTCAATGTTGAGCAGCGTTTCCAATGAGGCCACAATAGCAATTTCAAAGGCAATTAGGACAATCTTGCTCAGCTGAGGCGTCGCAAGTGCAGACCAAGAGGGAAAGCTCATCAGCGCACCTAAATCTCCGAAGGACTCGAACTTCGGAAGTTGGACCAAATGCTCGCCGCTTAAAGCCCAAGCGGGATGATATCTGCTTAGCAACGCATTGATGAACGCACCCAAGGTTACTGCCAGCAATGAACTTGGCAAACGCAATCGACGCAGACGAGTGTTATCCCATACAAGTATCAATAGAAGGCAGGACAGGGAAATTGTGAGGGCTCCGGGGCTAACCCTTGATGCAATGTGAACGATTTCGCTAAACGTATCTTCCTGATCAATTTGCCAAAAGGAAAAGTCACCTTCCGGATCACGATCAATTCCAAAGGCGTGTGGAATTTGTTTGAAAACTAGGATTAGTCCGATCGCGGCAAGTAGGCCTCGTACGATCGCGTTTGGAAAGTACTTTGCCAAGAATCCTGCCTTCGCCCACCCCAAGGCAATCTGAATGAGCCCTGCCAATACTACCGAAATCAAGAGTACTTCGAACCGACCATCTAAAGCTGCAATCGCGGTTACAATAACGGCGGTTAAACCGGCGGCTGGCCCCGACACGCTGGTGTGAGAATTACTAATAATCCCGACGACTACCCCGCCCACAACGCCGGCGATCAGCCCTGCCAATGGTGGCGCCGAGCTGGCATAGGCAATGCCTAAACACAGTGGCAGTGCCACCAGAGCCACTGATATCGAAGCATTTACGTCGTAGGAAAGGCTGCTAAGCCAACTGGTGTAAGGTCGTTTAACCAATTTCTTGATCCTTATCGATCAGTTTCTGACTGGGAATGAGTATGCAGCCGTCTTTCGGCTTGAACCTCAAACCGTCGAACAGGGCGAAATATCCTGGTAGCAAATGCAACGTGTCCGAAATTCAAAATCAGTGTCACGCAAGATGGTAAGAGGGAACGTTGACCATAAGATGCAAGCCGCACGAGTGATCGGAGAAAACTCGTTTGTCGAACACAGAAGGCCAGGCGTATACACTATCTGGCCGTAGCAGATCTGATAAATGTAAGCCTCAAGCCGAATGGTGTTGCTCAGATCAATCTTGGAGCACAAGATCCGTTGGACCAGAAATGTCCAAAAGAATGTGAACTTTTTCGAAAAGTCCCTGAGACATTCGCGAGTACTTTTCGTATCAGTCGTTGCGAAGCACTAATTTCAACTGGATGAGCAATCTCGGCTCGACGTATACGTCGGCTAGAAAAATCCGAAACTCTATTTGTTTCCGGTTCTTGCCCTTCGGGAGTAAGCTCCTGGACTTCGCATATCTCGACAAAGGTTTCTGCCAAACTTCCCCAGAGAACCGGAGAAACAACAAAAAGCTGTAAGCAGAATACTGCCCACAGCTGAATACTCATGTTGCGATTCCGTGTAACCATGTGGAAGTAATTGGTGAGAGACAACCTTTGCGTGGCAACCAAGAATGTTCCAATTGCCATATCAGATCCTGCCGTGACGCTTGGTTTACGTATCTGTTGCAGTTTCGGTTCAATTGCTCGGCGTATTTGAGCGTTTTTTGTCACTTCTTATGGAACACCGCTTGCCCCAACACCTCCGCCGGGGAGAAATGCGACCAACGCAAGCTGTGGGAGGGGGATTGACCTCCCCGTCATTGGAGCTGCGCCACTCTTTTCGAACGTCGCGGCGAATACGAGTAAGTTGCGTTCGGCAGTTCTAGTGTTCAACAAGAAGTATCCATTTTTAGGTTATTTCTCTCGATTCTCTCAAAATCTCTGGGACCCTCCGACAAGAACGCAATCAGCCTGAAATTTTGGATCCTAACGATGGACTCTGCCGACTAACGGATGCGAACTACTCGCTCCGCTTGGATCAGGTTAGCTTGCAGACTTGGTAAATAGCCGCGTAGACCATATATTCCAATCGCTTGATTTAGGTACATGTCTAGCTTCATGCCTGGCAGAGTTGAGACGTAGGCGATAGTCTGCCCTGAATTATCCTGAAGCGCATAGGGTGGCTGATCAAGGCTGGAAGTTTTAATCGCAACCAAGTAGCCTGTGGCGTCAAAGTTAGTATGTTGATTGGATACCAAGCTCGCAGACTGATTAGTGTTCATTCCACCAAGAGTTGTCCAACTCGCTTGACTAATCGAGGAATTTCCGTTGGTCGATGCGTTGCTCGTAAAGGGCATCGTTCCGGCGTAGCTATTATTCGTGGTCGACAATTGGCGATTGGCTACCGTCTGGAACTCGACGATACGCTCTAGCAGTAATCTTGCTTGCCCCCGCATAATCGCATCCGAACCGTTGTCAATTATTTGCTGAGTACGAGCCACAAGTTGCGTAAAGTCCCATTGTGTGATGGGCAATGCCACCATCTCACTAAGCTGCAATTGTAGATCACCAACACTGTAATTCAGCATCGCATCATAGTCCCTAGTGTGACCCGAAAAACCAACCGGCTGGGCAACGACAGTCGAGGCAGGGCCGGTTGGTCTAGCACCAATGCCATACCAACCGTCGGAATTGAGCTGGCCGTCAGCAGGGAAGAGGTTTCCAGACTGTTCGGCATTGAGAGGTTGCTTATCCAGCAATTCGCGGGTTCGAGCTGTCGCAGAGAGAGAGTCGGAGTGAAACGTACCGCGACTAAAATCCTCGGATATGGGACTTCTCAATTGCCGCAGATTGTCTCCAATGTGACTCCCTAGATCGGCCAATGATCGGGCGGAAACGTTCTCTGGGTTAGCTGTTGGAGACAGGCTTGGGCTTGCATCGTAAGAGAGAGTCTGTCCAATACGTCCATTCAGGCGATTCTGACGTAGGAGACGTGGATCTCGCCAAGGATGAGAAATAGATGATTGCATATGACTACCATGCAACGACTCGTGACTCCTATCTGCATTAGGACCAGGTACAAGATCACGACTAGGCTCGCTCACCGGCAGAGATTTTTGTGGCATTGCCAAACTAAATGGGTCATGGTCTCGAGGGTCATGAGCAACTGGAGTCCGGCCCGTGATTCGATCAAAGAGGCTAATACGCATGCCGTCGTCTGTTAGTTCAAAGAGTTGCCAGCCTCGAAACGGATCAAACTTCTTGGCTGGCTGGGTTTCACAATTGTTTTCAAAAGCCAGCACTTCGCTATCGATTACACTAAAATCAGGATTTCCGTCATAGATAACATCTCCATCAACGTACCCTTCGTCGTTTAGGAGTTCCTCCGGCAGTTCACCAATGACGTATTCTCCGTTGTACCAAGTGCCACCTGGAGGTAACTGTCCTTCATAAATCGTTTCACCTTCTAAGTTGGATGTATTCTGGGGAAAAATCGCAACTGACTCGGGATTCTCTAGAACACTAGAAGGTTGACGTGGTTCAGATGGTGATGCGGGAGAGGGCAGGGCTTCGAATTCTTCCTGATAGGCGGCTGTAGTAACTAAGTTCCTATTTCGAAGTTTCTCGGTCGTTGGCGGCGTTCTGTTGGTGAATCGTTCCTCAATAAATCTAAACTCTCCAGCCGGTGGAGCGACCTTGTACCACAAAGTTGGTTTGCCATCTTCCTGCACCGTCGTCTCTCCCTGCAGCGACAGTTGCTCGCCGGGCTTCAGGCGTACTTGCCATTGATAACTCTTTGCCGATCCAAGGGAGCTTCCAATCCAACTAACTGCGGTTGAGGATGTGATTTCTATGATCTTGCCTCCAGGCAGTAAATAAGCATCTGCAGCCCGAACCCAACTAAAACTCCCCTGTGGCGGTCGTACGCCGAGCCATCCATCCTCGGTGCGGGAATAAACATCAAGCGAATGGCCTCGCCGTAAAACAGAAGTTGGATATGCTTCCTTCGATGGCCCGCTGTGCAGCATAGCCTGCTGAGTGCTTACGTAAACTACGTAGTTTACCCCTACAGCTAATGACTCTGAAGCTCCGCCATTGGTTGCAGCATTTTGGGCGGACAGCTGGTCAACTAGTATTAATCCCAGTAAAAACGCTAGGCAACAACTGAGTACCTTGTAATTGATCATAAAGCTACCGACAGAGCGGGGAATCATATTGCGATCCATAATTGAGGATTGCCCGGATAGATTAACATCCCAAAAAGCGCTAACAGCGATAGCTACAAAAAAGCTGGAATTACGGCAAGAGCATCTGCACTACGTTTTTTCAAACTTTCGTTGCCCGAAAAAGAGGCGAATTTATTTGATCCACTCCATGGTTCAAGCCTCTCTCCGTCCACAGTCGCGTTGGAGTTTAGTTTCGGAAATCGAAGTGGTGTACACTGTGCTAGCAGGCTGCTGAAAAAGTAACCCGAAGCGTCAGCGAGGAAACGTACCCAGCCCCTCGCTGACGCTTCGAGTTACCAATCGTCCACAAGATTTTGCAAATCGATTTTTTTATCACCCTGCTAGTGCGACCGACAATTGAATATAGTCAGTGATGACCGTTAATTGCCATAAGACGGTTTACAACAGAGGGAACCTGCATGTTAAAGTACTTAAGTTTATTGGGGCCTGTGCCATTGGCGATATGCACGTTGTCAGTCTGGCTGAATGGAGCCGAAACAGTTCCCAATCCGACTGATGCCAGGCCTAACATACTTGTCATATTTACGGACGACCAAGGATGGCATGATGTGGGATGTTACGGAAGCGAAATTCCAACACCAAGTATCGACCGCCTTGCAAAAGAGGGGATGCGATTTACTCAGTTCTATGCAGCTAGCAGCATCTGTACGCCCAGTCGATTTGGATTGCTCACAGGGCAAAACCCTACGCGCAGTCAAGACGAGTTGCTAGAGGCTTTGATGTTCTTATCTCCCAGTGACGCCAGGCGTGGGCTGAGGGCAGGCGAGAGAACCTACGTGCAGCTCTTGCAGCAAGACGGGTATCGAACTGCACTAGTGGGTAAGTGGCATTTGGGGCATGGAGAAGAGGAGTTCTGGCCAACGGAACATGGATTTGATTCGTTCTTCGGTCACACGGCAGGGTGCGTGGATTTCTTTACTTTGCACTATGGATCTCAACCGGATTGGTATCGGGGACGAGAACTAGTAAGCCCTGAACAATATGCAACTGACGCCATTACAAACGAAGCAATGTCGTTTTTGCAACAGCAGTCGTCATCCGACCAGCCGTTCTATTTGCACGTCGCCTTCAATGCACCTCACTACGGAAAGGCCGAAGATCCTAAGACAGGAAAGGCCATCAACGTAATGCAACCAAAGCCAGAGGACTTAGCGAAGGTGGGTTCTTACATTGGCGACACGTTACGCCGAGAATTTGCCGCTACGGTGATGGGTATGGATGAATCCATCGGCAAACTCCTAGATGTCTTAGATGACACAAAACTCGCTCAGAATACACTGGTTTTCTTCATGACGGACCATGGCGGCGATCCTAATTTCGGAGGCAGCAATCTTCCACTCCGAGGAACCAAGGCGACACTATTTGAAGGGGGGATTCGTGTTCCTTGTATTATTCGATGGCCCAAACGAATTCGGGCCAATTCAATTAACGACTCCATTTGCTGGGCCATGGACATGTATCCAACTTTTTGCGAGGCAGCAGGCGTGGATTTTTCGAATGACCAGCAACGGCTTGACGGAGTAAGCCTCTGGCCAAACATCGATAGCGGGCTGGAATTGAGTGAGCGACTTTTATGGTGGCAGACCGGTAAGCATGAAGAACTAGGGCGAAATGCTTGGTTGGCTGCAAGGCATGGAAAATGGAAGTTAGTACAATCTCCAGGAAATTCTCCGATGCTTTTTGATCTATCCGTAGACCCTAACGAAACATCGGACTTATCCGATAAATTTGATTATCTTGTAACGGAAATTACTAAGGCCATAGATCTGACAAAGGACCAAAGGTAAAAGAACCATGCCGTCCACCGGTATTCCTCAATGATTGTATACCTCGACCGAGTTAAGGCGCGAAAATGTAATTGCTATGAAGGTTTTACTGCCCTCAGGATAGTAATTAGTTACACATAAAATGAAAACTTTATGCCATCGGATCTTTCCAGAAAATACTGTCATTCTTCGTACATAGCGTGAAACGACATTCTTTAGTTAGTAGGGATTTTCTTATCGCCCACAGTCGATAACCCTTTCAGTCTCATGTGCATTTGCGCCGCATCGGGCGGCAAGAACCAATGCAACGGTTTTTGCTAATCTTGAGACAACGTATGCCAGGTGAAGGCCTACTTGGCAACTTGTTAACAACCGCTGATTCTCGCATGGACGTGGCACGCGGCAAAACACCCTAGCCTGTTTCACAGCAGGTTCCATAGTGCTATGACAAGTGAGAAAAGTCCGTTGATTGGCCCTCGGAGTTGGGCCCTCGTTGTTCTCATTTTGGGCTGCGCTTGCTCCATTCCCTTTTTTAATCCGCAACGCAAGCCCAAACTGGTGTTCCCATCGTCGGAAAACCCACACCACAACCAGATGGGGCTTACCAATGAAACTCAAGAGATCTGTCCGGTAATCGATTCTCAGACAACTCCCTTCCAGGTATTGAAACGATTCAGTACAGTAGGCCAACTGTCAACGTCTGGCTTCCCGTCTACAGCCTCTCCTGCCCATCAATTCAAGGCTTCACTTGCAACCAGCTCAGCCGGCGAAAATGATCAGCATTCATCGCCAACTGTCACTGAAACGTTAATTGTGGATTCCGTAATTGACGAATCTCGTTTTGTCACTCCCTTGAGGCCTATCGACAAACTAATACAGCAACCACCAGCAACGAATACACTTACACAATCTGCTGGAGACAGTATCCCATTTCAGATGCAGAAACTGAAATCGTGGAGGCCAAATGACACGAATAATCAGGTGGAGCGCCGCACTCGTGTGAGTACAGAAATCCCAGACGTGGCAACTGAGGTAACATCGTGGGACTCATTTGAACCGTTTGATTCCTCGAGTTCAGTTGTTGAAAATCAGAAAACACCTCGCTGGGAGTCGTCAGATTCTCCTCGTTTTTGGCCTGACGAAAGATTTCCGTCGCTTGACCAAGGGGCAATCGCAGGCAACGCATTCTCCCCCGCCGATACAGGACATTTGATGCAGCCTGAATATGCCTCCCAATCGCGGATACCGTCTGCGCCAGAGTCGAGAGAGCGTCTGAACCAAATTTACACTGGGATGGAACGTTCAAAACCACATGAAGGTGGTGGCAGGCTATCAACCTTTTCCGGAAATCTCCAAACAGATGTTCCAGTTCAAAGAAACGTTTCCAGTGCATTCGATTCACGGCCTGAGGAGGTTACCCGAAATAGGCATTTTGTATATCAACCCGGATTGCAGGCACAGCTGACGGACCCGCCCCACGGACCACCTTAGAAATGACGGCATGCGAAGAGTTACGAGACTCAGCACAAGTGAGCATGGGTCAAGACAGAAAAGGTAATTTGGGTATACTTGGCATTTTATAACCGCCAAAGCAATGGAATTCGTGTAGTGCTTGAATTGACCTGCGCAAATTGAGATCACTAACAAGACCGCGTTTCAGTTAAACGTACCGTTTATTAAAGAGATGAAGATGAGTCGTTGTTTGTCTGTATGTTTACTTATATTTCTATGCGGCAGCTTGATTCCCGAATCTGCATTCGGCCAAGATAGGAATATCTCCGGGCCGTGGCAATTTATCCTTCGCCAACCAGATGAAAATTGGATGTTGCCGGACTTTGACGACGGTCAATGGCGGACTGCGCCTGGTGGATTCGGTACGCGGGAAACTCCAAATGCTCGGGTATTTACAGAGTGGTCGACAAACAACATATGGATGCGAAAGAAGCTTAAGTTCGACGAGTTACCCACTAAGCCCGCGTTGTTAATTTATCATGATGAAGATGCACAAGTTTATCTCAACGGGAAGCTGATCGCTAAATTTGACGGCTATATTACCGAGTACAAAGTAGTTGAGTTAAATGCTGAATCTATAGCTCAGCTGAAGACCGGGGAAAACCTTTTGGCAGTTCACTGCCGCCAATCGGGAGGCGGGCAATTTATCGACGTGCATGTGATTGACGCCAACGCGGTCCCGAAGTTGCCCGAACCGCCTCCAGAAACGCAACCCACTATTTCTCCTCTTATAACTCAATGGGGTTCCGAGGTAACGGCTGAAAACGCTTGGACTGAGTATCCGCGTCCGGAACTTCAGCGGTCTCACTGGACCAATTTGAATGGAAATTGGGATTATGCCATCACGGAATTGGCTGGCAATAGACCATCGCAGTGGAGTGGTCATATTCTGGTTCCGTTTGCCCTGGAATCCAAATTGTCTGGTGTACAGCGGTTACTGGCGCCCAATGAAGCATTGTGGTATCACAGAACATTTCTTCTGGATCAGATGCCAGCAGGACGAATGCTCTTGAATTTCGAAGCAGTGGATTTCGAATGCGAGGTTTGGGTAAACAATCAATCCGTTGGAAAGCATGTTGGAGGTAACATTGCTTTTTCCTTTGATATCAGTACTGCAGTTAAAGCAGGTTCCAATGAAATTGTAATCAAGGTTTTGGATGCGACCGGTAATACGCAACTTCGTGGCAAACAGCGTTTGGACCCGCAAGGGATTTGGTACACGCGAGTGTCAGGAATATGGCAGACTGTTTGGCTGGAAGAAGTTTCCAAGACCGCCGTTCGCGATATTGACTTTAAAACCGATATCACAACAGGCGAAGCAACCGTGACTTTGGCTCTCGATGGGGAAATGCAAACCTCAGATCTACTGCAAGTGATCGTCTCTGATGGTGACATGGTTGTTGCTCGCGGAGATGCCAATGGACCGATCGCAAAAGTGAAGGTGCTCTCTCCAAAGCTGTGGTCACCGCAATCACCACATTTGTATGATGTACAGATCCAAATTCAACGCGGCGGACAATTGCTGGATTCGGTGAAATCCTACTTTGCCTTCCGTGAGGTCGGGAAATCAAAGGATGCGAAAGGAAACTGGATCTTAACACTTAACCACAAGCCAATCTTTCATTGGGGTCCGCTTGATCAAGGTTGGTGGCCGGACGGCCTCTTAACTCCGCCAAGTGATGAAGCCATGCAATGGGAGATTAATTGGCTCAAAGAGGCTGGCTTCAATATGATCCGCAAGCATATTAAAGTTGAACCTCGACGCTATTATTATCACTGCGATAGACTGGGCATGATGGTCTGGCAGGATCAGGTGAGTGCGATCAAAAATCCAAAATGGACGCGATTTGAAACCAATCCAGAAGAAGCTCAATGGACCCCGGAGGAACACCAGCAATTCATGGCCGAATTCGAGGCCATGATCCAACAACTGGACCACCACCCGGCGATTGTTATCTGGACTCCATACAACGAAGCCTGGGGGCAACACTTGACGATGGAAGTAGGGCAGTGGGCTGTAAAACGTGATCCTACGCGCTTAATCAATATCGCCAGTGGCGGAAACTTCTGGCCGGTGGGGGATATCGCCGATTGGCACCAGTATCCCCACCCTGGGTTCCCCTTTGATGCGGAACGATTTAAAGACTTCGTGCTGGTAGTAGGTGAGTTTGGTGGGCACGGGTGGCCGGTTGATGGACATTTGTGGGACCCCAATCGACGAAACTGGGGCTACGGTGGATTGCCGCAAAACGCGGACGAGTACAAAGATCGGTTTGTCGAATCTATTCGCCTGTTGATCGAACTTAAATCGCAGGGAATTGCCGCAGGCGTCTACACTCAAACAACCGATGTGGAAGGCGAGATAAATGGTCTGCTGACATACGATCGAAAAGTAGTCAAAATTCCGGCCGAGGAATTAAAAAAGATTACGGCACCGCTTGTTGAAAATTGATTTCAATGTCGAGGCAGCACAAGAATTCCAACTAACCTTTTTCTGCATGGAATATGAATAGTATGAAAACTGGCTTTGGTATCGTTGGTTGTGGAATGATTGCGAAATTCCACTCGCTCGCGATCGCAGATATCCCGGATGCTCAATTAGTTGCCTGTTTCGATTGTGCTGCACCAAGAGCGGAAGCTTTGGCAGCAGAATTTGGCGGCACTGCATATGACAACTTAGACGCAATGTTGGCACGTGATGATTTGCACATCGTCACCATTTGCACTCCTAGTGGAGCCCACATGGAACCTGGCTTGTCTGCCGCTGCGGCAGGCAAACATGTGATTGTCGAGAAACCGCTGGATGTAACTCTGGAGCGTTGCAATGCAATGATTGACGCGTGCAACAAGGCTGGGGTTAAACTAGCCACGATCTTCCCATCGCGTTTTCACCGATCAAGCCAGTTGATGAAGGCAGCGATCGAGTCTGGTAGATTCGGAAAGCTGGCACTTGGGGACGCATATGTTAAATGGTTTCGGACTCAGGAGTATTACGATAGCGGTGCGTGGCGTGGTACGTGGAAGCTGGACGGTGGGGGAGCGCTGATGAATCAGGCGATTCATAGCGTGGATTTGCTACTGTGGCTGATGGGACCTGCTGTAGAAGTCATGGCCCACACCGCAACCTTAGCTCACGAGAGAATCGAGGTTGAAGATGTAGCTACAGCCACCGTAAAATTTGCCAACGGTGCACTGGGAGTGATTGAAGCCACGACCGCAGGATTTCCAGGATCGTTGAAGAAGATTGAGCTAACAGGCTCCCACGGTACGGCTATTCTTGAGGAAGAAGATATTATTAAGTGGGACTTTGCAGAGGTACTACCCGACGATGAACGGTTGAGAGCCGAAATGCAAGGTAGAACGAAAACCGGAGGTGGCGCAGCAGATCCAAGCGCCATCGGTCACCATGCTCACGCTGAGTTATTCCGAGATTTTTTGGGTGCGATTAACGAAAATCGCGCTCCAGCTATCGACGGAGTAGAAGGACGTCGCAGTGTGGAACTCATCCTGGCCATCTACGAAAGTGCGAGGACGGGACAAAAAGTGGTTCTTGGTGGCTAGGGTTCAAGTTGAATAGGGAGGAACTGTGGGAAACCTTTCCATATCAAGTCTGATCAACTGCGGCACAAAACTTTACTTGGATTCGATTGATCCGACTTTAGTTGACAAGAATATCGGGTGGGGAGCTGTTGGAGCCACCAGCAATCCGATTATCGTCCAAGACTTGCTTTCCAGTGGCCGCTTCGACACACTGTTGCAGGCTAAGATTGAAGCAGGCGCTGACGATGAGAGCATCGCTTGGGACTTGACTGATCAATTGGTTCGTGGTGCTCAAGAAAAATTCCGGCCGATCTGGGAATCCAGCGACGGTAACGAAGGCTGGGTCAGCTTTGAATTGGATCCTCTTATAGAAGATCCTGCATTAAACTTACCGCACGATACACGTGTTGAGCGCTACATTGAACTAGGGCGCAGATGGTCTGCAGGACACGTGAATCGCATGATTAAAATACCGGCCACGCCAGCCGGTATTGACTGCCTCGAGACACTGGTTGCCGAAGGAGTCACTGTCAATGTGACACTTGTTTTTACGCTTGGCCAGTACGAGCAAGCTAGAAATCAAGTCTGGCTAGGTGCTCAGCGACGAGCTTCGCTGGAGAAATTCAAGAGCGTTTATAGCATCTTCGTCTCCCGAGTGGACCAATTCACAGCCAAGCATGTACCTAATCTTGCCGTCGCTCAGGGTGCTGTAGGTATCGTCAATGCAAAACGAATTTGGCAGGCAAATCAGAGCTTTTGGTCAGAACACCCAACAGCGCTCGAACAAGAGATCATTTTCGCAAGCACAGGAACCAAGGACCCGGCCGATCCACCTGAAAAATATGTGGCCGCCCTGGCAGGTAGCGATATTCAAACGAACCCGCCTGCCACAAATCAAGCTATCGCGGACTCGGAAATTGGTTTCATTCGTAACGTAGATCGTTGGCCCGCTAAGGAAGTGCTGGATGAAATCGACGAATTAGTTGATTTCGAAAGACTTCAGGACACTTTAATGGCCGAAGGAATATTGAAATTTGCTGAGCCACAAAGGAAGCTGATTGCTTCTATCGCACAACGTCGTAGACAAATAGCTCATTAAGTTGTTCTGCAAAATATTCCTACTCCGTTTTCAAGAGCTGCTCTCCGGCTCAATCTCCGAACTGAATATCATATTCAGGCCAACTCGAACAGGAGATCGACGGGCCGTAAATACGCGACTGCATTTGTACAAACATGTTTTCTTGTCGCAGAATGTAAGCATTATTGTGCCCAAGCAATGTCCGCATTCCTGGTTGTGCAAAGTTTTAGCGGACTTCCATTTCTTCCTCCTACCCATCGTATTGAACTAGTATTGTTAAGTTCACAGTAGTGAGTTATGCTAATGAGATTGAAAGCACTTCCCTAATGTGTAATGGATTTGAATAGATGCCACGAGATAACGCGGTAGCAGACACTGGGAAGTTTCAGAAGGAATTGAATTCTGGAATTCTCAGCTTAATAGTTTTGAGCATATTGCGAGTGCAGGGAGAGCAATATGGGTACGACCTTGTCAGGATGATCACCAGTGAGGACGGAGAGGCTTTCCCCATGACCCAGGGAGCAGTTTACCCAGTATTACGGTCACTTGAAAAGCAGAAACTACTCATAAGCAGGCTTCAGCCCTCCGAAGCTGGACCACCACGAAAGTATTATCGTGTTACGCCGGCGGGTGAATTGGCGTTTAAGCATTGGAGTGATGCTTGGTATTTTTCCGTTTCAGTCGTAAATCGTTTTGTACCGGATCCAGCTCATGCCCAGAACATCCGACCGTCCCTTGGCCGTCGAACGATACCTAATTCAACTTGAATTGGCAGCCAAGCAACAAATTGGCGTAATTCCAGCTGAGATTCTTGACGATGCGGAATCTCATCTATCACGTGACTTGGAATGTTTACTCCAGGTTGAACCCAATTTACAGGACTCTGCCATCTTTAAACATTTTGTTCGAACCTACGGTACGCCCAGTTCGGTAGCCGAAGCATATCAGTCATCTAATCAGAAAAGAAACCGAGAGCTGCCTGGTTGTGCCCCCAATTGGCGCATCTATTGTCCCAAATGTGGCCGAAGCGCTCCGCTTGCGAAAGTTGGCGTGACGCGAATTGGCGCACGTTCCTATGGAAAATTAACTTTGGGTTGGTGCCGAGAATGCCGCCGTATGCGTTGGCTTCGGATCGAACGTGATCTGAACAGGTCTACTATTGTTTCGCCACAGCCAACGAGCCTAGGTCATTGGTTGGCTTGGATCCTGGCAATAGTTATTCTCATTGGATTGCCATTTACAGCCATACATCCGCTTTTCGTTTTTCAAACTGCCAACAGCAAAAGTTCCGTTCCGGCGTTTCAGTCCCTGCCAAACGGTTGGACTATGGAACGAGAAATTGAAGTCCCTCGAAAGCAGCTCGAACAGTTTTCACAAAAATTGGGCTTCGAACTGAAGTCGTTAGTGAACACATTTCTCAGTCGCAGAGGGGAAAAGCTGCAAATCAATACGTTGACCACTCTTCGGTCCACGGACGCAGCAAAGCTCGCAACACTCTTGCGGAAATCTAAATCCAATCCTCGCTGGATCGTCGACAGCGAGGGCATCGTTTATGAGTTTGTGGTACGCCAAGAGTCGGAAACTCGGCTTGCCAATCTGGCCCGATATGCATTTCCAATTATACCACGCACAATGAAATACTTGGTCGAATTTGACGCTGTACCGGTTAGCGCGGATAAGCCTGGGGGCCCACCTGACGGTCGAAATCAATTGTTCAATTTACTTTTACAACCACCCCAAACGGCGCCAAGCGAAGCATTCGATAAGCTGGCGCAGAGTTTTGATTATGGCAGCCAAATCCGTGTTTTGCGGAGTTTGGAAGGAGCAGCTGAAGCTAGTTGGGTCAGCCTGCCAGCACACGAAGTTTCCAGGCGGTCTGCAAGTGACACATTCGTTTTTTCTTTTGAGAACTTACCGCTTCGCCATACTTTGCCTGTTGTTCATCTCTCTGCCAGGATTCAAATCAACAGCGACGCAATTCGAACCATTAGCGAAACGGAAGATCTCTCCCAATGGTTGAGTCCAACCAAGCATTTCCCGATTGATGCTCCCGCCATTCGTAAAGTGGTAGAAACCATCTGTCAGCCGAACGATACACCAAAAACAAAACTATCTTGCCTGCTAGACTGGTTTCAGGATTCAGCAAATATCAGGTACGCGGGCGTAACTGGATCGAGATATGGAACGATGAACGTTCTTTCCCAAGGTTATGGACACTGCTGGGATTATGCGGACTTGTTCAATACCCTCGCCCGTGCAATGAGTCTACCGTGTCGTGAAGTCTATGGGTGGCTTCAAAATGGCGAAGGCCACGTGTGGAACGATGTGCTCGTAGATGGTAAATGGCAAATGATCGATCCTACGACAGGAATAGAGTGTGGTAGCGACTACATTCCGCTCTCGATAAGTGCAGATGGTGAAATGACTTGGATCTATGCCAGTTCCATTCAAATCGAACGCCTATGACTCAAACTGGCTGCGCATCAGAAATGCAACACTGTGGTAAGATCTTACCTGTGGTAACAACTTACCTTCCCAAGTTGGGAAGGTCGCGAGCAACGCGAGCGGGTAGCGATTCGCATGCCCACCGGGCACTGTGATATTAGGACGAAATCGATCACCCGATCTGTGTGAGGTGCTAGCCCAAACGACTGTTGAAAATGCAATCGCCGTTGGATGCACATTCAACTGGAATCTCAATCAGAAATCGAACCTGAAGTCCCTTTGGAACAGCTATGTGGAACGCAGCAACAAGGCGGCTAACCTTGTTTACTGCCTCCCAACAGATTCTCATATCATTTGATCTACGGTTTGTCTGTGCGGGTCTTATAGTCGACGATTTCCCAGGCCAAACCAAGTTTTTTCATGAGCAAAATAGTACGGTAAGTTACATCCACTTCCCACCATTTATGTCCATGCAAAGCCATTCGTGGGTGCGCGTGGTGGTTGTTATGCCATCCTTCACCATACGTCAAAAGGGCTACCCACCAATTGTTTCTGCTATCATCTCGAGTTTCGTAGTTTCGATAGCCCCACATATGGCTTGCAGAATTCACAAACCAAGTTGAATGCAGAACAAACACCATGCGAACGGCAACGGCCCATACTAACCACGAAACCGCCAAGGTAGAGCCTCCCAGATAGTATCCTAGCAAGCCAAGTATCACAGACAGGCCAACATTGAGTGGAATAAACGCATATTCCAGCATTCGAAAATAACGATCTCTATAAATATCTGGTGCCCATTTACGGTAGTATTCGCTTGTATTCTTTCCTCCAACTTTGTATGCCAACCAAAATGCATGGCTCCACCATCCACCATCACGTGGTGAATGAGGATCCCCTTCTTGATCGCTACGGGCATGGTGCAGTCTATGATTGGCGACCCACATCAACGGCGGACCTTCTCCAGCTAAGCATCCAATGGTACCGATAAGTCGACGAAGCCAAGTGGGAGTACCAAAACTTGCATGGGTCAGCAGTCGATGGTAGCCGAGACAAATACCGACTCCTCCAAACATCCAGTGCAACGCTATAACTAATGCCAAACCTGACCATGTGAACGTCCATGGCGCAAACACGATTCCAACGTGCACTACCACTAGCCATAGCGCAGCACCCCAGTTGACGTTATTTGCGCGCTGGGTGAACTTTCTCCCTGATGCCCATCTCAGGCTTTTGGAAGCTTCCGATGGTGCACCACCACTCAGAAGTTCCGAGACATCCTTTTCGTTAACAGGTTGGACAGTCGGTCCCGTTGACTGGCGATAATGCCTTCGAGTCGACCGTCGGTTTTTATTGCTCATTGAAAGTCACTTTATGTTTTGGTTTCATGGGAAAACTTGCCCAAATCGCTCCGAACGAAACTTCCTGGTGGCCATATTGTTTCGTTTCACCAATTCTTAGTCCAGCCAGATATTGGCATAGATGCCTCCACTGCGACTTTTTTTCCTTATTCAGCAAAAAAACCTCAGAATGGCTTGTGGACCAATTCTTGATGAGAATTGCATTTGAGGTCCGCCCGGCAATCCTGCCAATTCAATGTAGGATCAATCAAAAATGGCTCCTTTGGTTTCCTGATATTAAATTGCGGATCCGTAAGATTAGGCTCTTTTGCGACAAATGCCTTAGGTTGTTTTGCGTGAATAGAAAGTCTTGTTTAGGATGAAGTTTACAATTTTCAGAAATATAGATGCAATTCTTAGTGACACACAGCGTAACAGGAAGAGAATCTTCCATTCGTTTAGCGCAGTCGCCGCAGGGTCTGAGAGAATTACCCGGCTACGGTTATAGTTTCCACCAGAGTCCACTTTCGGCAATCGTTTAATCTTGTTCTCGGATGAGAATTTGGAAGCGACATTTGATAACAATGCAGAACCACCTCGGCGAGGCGTCGTTGCGTACCGTTGCTCGTGCGGCGGAGAAGTGCGCATGCCATTGGGGGGGGAGGCGAGCTGTGGCAGCTGCGGTCGTTTGGTAACATTGCGCGGTCTGGATGTGAACCAAACAATTTCGTTTTGTTCAGACATTGACTCGGGTACTTCTTTTCACGTTATTGCGCCTGATCGTTCCGGGGAGATTCTTGGACACTTCCGCCTTGTCGAAAAGCTGGGACAAGGCGGCATGGGAGTCGTCTACCGGGCACTTGATGAGTCCTTGCAGCGTTATGTAGCCGTCAAGGTGTTGCGGAGCGTTGATGAAGGAGGCTCAAGTTCCCACAAAGAAGTTACACGCCTCCTGGATGAGGCCATTTCTCAGGCTAGGCTCAACCATCCTCAAGTTGTGACGATCTACTATGTTGGACGTTATGGAGAGGAGCCATTCTTTGCGATGGAGTTGTTGCCAGGTCCTACTTTGGAACAGGTTCTACGCGAGGGACCTGTTCCCTATGGCTTGGTGATAAGCTATGCGCAGCAGGTCTGTTCTGCGTTAGCACATGCCAGCACACAAGGTTTGGTGCATGGAGATATCAAACCAAGTAACCTATTAATAGCAGGTACCGGTCGAGTAAAACTAAGCGACTTTGGCTTGGCCAAGACTGAAGCGACATTGCCCGAATCGGGATTGAGCGGCACTCTCACTTATATGGCACCTGAATTGGTTTCAGGAGAGCTTCCCAGCGCACAAAGTGACATGTACTCTCTGGGCATCACTCTATTCGAATTGACATTTGGACGCCGTCCTTTCAAGCTGGCCGGGGCAACACTCGCAGAGCAGCTGGAAAGCCAGCAGGGGGTTGAAGTCGAATTCCCTGAAAAGTGGCCAATGTCGGTTCCCGAACGATGGCGTCAATTGCTTCAACGACTAATGTCCAAGTCTCCTTCGGAACGCTTTTCGTCGTATGAAGATCTATCCGAAGAACTTGATGATTTGGCTCCAGTCGGTGTCACGCAAGCTGGACTCTTGACCCGCTCACTGGCGCTAGTTGTCGACTACGGATTCCAGTGGATGATGATGTTTCCCATGCTGGTTGTAGGTACACTATCGTCCGCCGAGATCTTGTACGATTTGCTACCAGATTATGTGATGCCCTGGCTGGATCGGCTGGGCCCGTTGGCGTTAATCGCGCCCTTGGTTCCTGCGATCTATACCTGGATGGAATTTCGAGGTTGGCGAACACTGGGGCGGTATTTGTTTCAGCTGCGCCTAGTGGATGAGCATGGTTTGCCACTAGCGCAGCGTCGGCGACTATTTCGTGTTCTGCTTAGGAACTCTCCGGTCTGGATTTACTCCGTCATTCTCGTCCTGCAATCTCTTGGCCTAGACTTGCTGGCAACTATCTTAAGTCCCGTGGACGAAACCCTGCTTCTAATTGATACAGTACCCGTACTAGGCCCAAGACGCTTGGCTCTTCATGATCGATTGTTTGGAAGTCACGTCGTGCTTGCCACCAAAAAGACTTCCAAGAAGTCATAGAGCACGCCTATTCATCGCTTTTCGTTGTGACTCTGGGCATCGATTCAACTACTCGATCGATTAGACCATAATCAACAGCCTCTTGGCTGGACATGAATCGATCTCGGTCCGTATCTTTGTCAATTCGCTCCAACGATTGGCCAGTATGCTTAAGCAGGATCTCATTTAATTTTTGTTTGATACGCTTGAATTCAGTGGCGTGAATAAGAATCTCTTCTGCCGTACCTTGCATTCCCGCCAACGGTTGGTGAATCATAATTCTGGCATTGGGTAGCGCGAATCGCTTCCCTTTGGCTCCTGCGGCTAACAGGACAGCCCCCATCGAGGCGGCCTGTCCGATGCAATAGGTGGCTACATCGCAGGAGACAAACTGCATTGTGTCGTAGATTGCCAACCCTGCGCTAACACTTCCGCCTGGAGAGTTGATATATAAACTTATATCAGCTTTGGGATCGTCAGATTGAAGAAAGAGCATTTGTGCAACAAGTGCATTGGCTACTTCATCGTTGACCTGGGTTCCGAGGAAAATAATTCGATCCTTGAGCAATCGACTATAAACGTCGTAGACTCGTTCTTCACGTCCGCTCTTTTCAATCACGTAAGGTATAGATGGCATGCTCTTGGGCTCTTTTCTGATTCATTGCAACTAAGTTATTTATGGGGAACGGCCGCACTAGACTCTAGCTAGTTGCTTTCATTCGTTCCTTCATCAGCTACCGGCACAGGCTTAGTTAACATTTCGTCCACTAAGCCGTATTCTTTGGCGGCCTCTGCAGTCATAAAGAAGTCACGATCACAATCCTTAGCAATCTGTTCAGGCGACTTTCCGCAGTGTTGCGACAGGATTTCATTGAGCAGCGTGCGGTAACGCAAAATCTCGTTGGCTTGGATTTCAATATCCGAGACTTGGCCGGAAACACCGCCAGCCGGCTGGTGCACCATCACTCGGCTGTGTGGTAGGCAATAGCGCTTGCCCTTAGTTCCACCGGCAAGCAACACCGCAGCCCCGCTAGCTGCCTGACCAACACAATAGGTGGCGACTGGGCAAGTTAAGATTTGCATCGTGTCGTAAATTGCTAATGTGGCAATGACATCCCCACCTGGACTATTGATATAAAAATGTATGTCCTTTTTGCGGTTTTCACTCTGCAAATACAGCAATTTCATTACGACTTCATTTGCATTGCCGGTATGAATCTCGCCCTGCAAAAATACAATGCGGTTCTCTAGCAGCAAATCGCCTAGCGTCAGCTGACGCTGCCTCTGATACGAGGCGGCCGCATACGAATTATCAATTCGTTCGTATCGATTACTAGAATTCAACTTGCACTCCTTTATCCAGTTGCTACTGTCGGTTTTGATAGCAAAGCACGGTAAGCAAATAACGCCCTAAGTTATATCAGGCAAACAGAATCGTGGCATTAGCACCTTAACGCCAGAATTCAAAGTTGGCGCCCGATATTTCCGTTGGATCGACTCGTGCTGATCATAACCCCATACGTCCGCACGCCAATCCAATGCTAGCCATTTCCGCCATTTGCTACCAAAACAACTTCTAGAAAACGTTGTCGGAAAAACTTGACGATCGGCTGAGGTAGAATTTGGTTTTACCTGACGATCAAGGTATGCCTGCTTCAGGCTGCCCCAAACATCACCACTACCCCGAATTGGTGTCTCTAGAATGGTAAAGTTCGAGGTGTCCTTGACTCTCGTATCATCGTGCGTCTGCCGATTCGACGCCTACGGTATAATCCTTAATCAACACCCCCGATTGCCCAGCGCCCTAATGAACAATTCTCTGTACCTGATTCAATTTTCCGACGCGATCCGAGAATCAGTCCATTACAACCTAAGAGGTACACGCCATGCATTGGTTCATCAACCGCCGCGAACTCTCCCAGCTTGCATGCGGAGCATGTTTTGCATTTGGTACTGGGCAAGATTCCCATGGTCAATCACGTGATTCTTCCATTTTGCCATTCAATCGATTCCCTAGAATGGTTCAAGAGCACTACGTGAGTCAATTACGAGTGTGGGAGCGTCGATGGAATTCGAAGAAGTCGGCTTTATCAACTCGTCAGGAAGCCGAAGATTTTGTTCGCGATGTGCGAAATCGAATTGCCAAATCGTTTGCGCCATTACCGAAGAAGAAAAGTCCCTTAAATGCGCAAATTCAAGGTGTACTTCAACGGGATCTTTACACCGTGGAAAAGATCTTGTTTGAAAGCCGCCCCAAATTCTTTGTAACAGCCAATTTGTACCTACCCAAAGTCGACGCAGGAGTAAAGGTGCCTGGCGTCATAGGCACCTGTGGTCATTCAGCGAACGGGAAATGTGCTGAAGCTTATCAATCGTTTGCTCAAGGCTTGGCGCGCCAAGGTACTGCTTGTTTGATCTACGACCCAATAGGACAGGGGGAAAGAGCTCAATACTTGAATGAGTCTTCTCAGCTGGTTTATCGCGGTTCCACTGAAGAACACAACATGGCCGGAAACCAAATGGAACTGGTAGGAGAGTTCCTGGGGAGCTGGCGTGCCTGGGACGGCATTCGTGCCCTAGATTATCTTCAAACGAGACCAGAAATCGATTCACATCACCTTGGAGTGACCGGAAACTCCGGCGGTGGCACAATGACCACTTGGTTGCTTGGGTTGGAAGAACGATGGACGATGGGTGCCCCCGCATGTTTTGTCACTACTTGGCGTCACAATCTAGAAAACGAGTTGCCGCAGGATAACGAGCAGTGCCCTCCTCGGAGTCTCTTTTATGGCCTCGATCATGACGACTACTTGGCCGCCATGGCTCCCAAACCGGTTATTATCCTCGCCAAGGAACGAGATTATTTTGACGTTCGGGGGGCTCAAGAAGTATATGAACGACTCCGCCATCTTTATCGACTGCTTGATGCTGAGGACCAAATTCAGCTTCACGTCGGTCCCACAACTCACGGATATTCGCAAGAGAACCGGGAGGCAATGTATCGATTCTTCAACTCTATAACTGGCGCTAGTCAACAACAAAGTGAACCAGCATTAATAATTGAAAAAGACGAAGATTTGTGGTGCACTCCCCATGGACAAGTTGGAGTCGATTTGGGGGCTAAATCCGTTTTTCATTTTACAAGTGAAAAGGCTAGGACATACGCTGAGCAGCGAAAGCAAAGTTCTCGTTCTCCGTCAGATCTGCAGACATTGATAAGGGGCACACTGCGGCTCCCAGCACGTGATGCATCAACTACCGCCCGAGTACGAATCCTGCGTTCTAGCGGTGGAGATCGAGGTTACCCCAAACCTTTCTGGATAAACTATGCAGTTGAATCTGAAGCCCAGATACAAGCGGTTTGCACCTGCTTAGGCGAAGAGACTTTGTACTCACGTCTCCCCTTGGCCACTGGGCCATCGGCGAAGGCATTGGTTTGGGTAGCGGAAAGATCGAGCGACGCGGAGCTTCGTGAACAACCTGAGCTGAGGAAATGGATCGAGCAGCTTTCGCCCAGCGACGTCTTTTTGGCGGTAGATGTGCGTGGTGTCGGTGAATCGTTGCCGGGTACTACATCGCAGCGAGACCCGCACAGCTATTACGGAGCAGATTATTTTTATGCTGCATATGCGAATATGCTGAATCGTCCGTACTTGGGTGGCAAAACGTTCGATGTACTTTGTGTTCTCGATTGGTTGAAAAGTTGTGGCTATCAAGAAATCCAGTTAGCTAGTCAGGGATGGGGGACATTGCCAACAACTTTGGCTGCGACACAGCACCCTGCTGTTACCAAAGTTACACTTCTCAAGGGATTGGATAGTTGGCATGAAATAGCTCTTAGTGAGCACTATCGATGGCCTTTGAGCCACATGCTTTTTGGTGTACTTGAACACTGGGATTTACCGGATGCGAGAGAATTAATTACGAACCAAGGTAAGCAACTTGTGCTGGCCTAAGAAATGTGGGCCGTAACTTGAAGTCCCAGTACCAATTGTTCACACTTACTTTTGGTGCTTAGCGTTTGATTCTAATCGAATAGACCGTGCATAAACCATTGATTATTGTTGAGGTCTCGAAAAACCCACCACCAGGTTCCATCATCACCGACCAATCGATAGTAATCTCTGCGCATGCTTGGACCGCGCCACCAACCACTTTCCAATCGTTCTGGCCCATGCATATGTGCGATTTGCCTCCAGTAACCCGCAAATAAAAACCGAGCTGAAGACATGGGGCGTGATTCATTCATCGTTGCCTTATTTATGTCGGTTCCGGTTGGCAATTCCATTTGAATTGGAGAGGGTGGAGAGAGCAGCACCAATGGTCGGCGTAGTGGATCATCACGATGCGGTTCTGCACGATTACGTGGCAATCTTGAACTGAGCTTGCGATAGGATTTTTCAGCTTGTCCATCGCTGCGCAGACCAGTTAAGGGGCGAAACGAAACGGCTAACTCAGGTTGTGCTTCGTAGATAACTCGGCTACTGAGGACTCGTTGCCTACCAAGTCGACTGCTCAGGTTGTCAATTAGAATCGCCATTTCCGATGCGCGCTGCATTTCGCCGTCGTCGAACAGTTCTGCCTGTCGCCAGATTAATTCTGTGGTCAATGTTAGTTGTAGCGACAGCCGACTCACAGGAGCGGCCAGTGGTGAACGCAGCAGAACTTGCTCCAGTTGCGAGAGGAGTAAATTACATAGATGCTGCGCATCAATCGTGGGCCGAAAAAGCCCAACTTGAAGGACTAAGGGAAGAGCCTCCGTTAGATCTAGACGGCAGATCATCCGCAAGGCACCTTCTCCACGCGCCCTAAGCTTATTAGTTAACTGAGTGATTAGCCTGCGCATGACTTCTTCAATCGTGGTCAACTGTTCGGTTGGGTATTCGAAAGCAAACTCGTTTGACCATTCCGGACTGGGTTGCAGTACGATGAGGGCTTCCTTTTTTCGACCATATGCTTGATCCCAACGGTCGAGCATTGCTTCTCCCAAGCGAGTGGCTAGCCCGGATCGGGGCAATTGGGATAATTGTCCGGCATGGTGAATCCCCAATCGCTGCAGCTTTTCGGTTGTCTCTTGCTCTAATCGCAAGCAAGCAATTGGTAGCTGATCGAGAAGTGCCCCTTCCTCAGCTTTTTCAAGGATGATGCCGCGTGATGCGGGCAGTAAAGGTTGATTTTCGTTTTTGGAGGACAGATTCAGGCTTACTACATTTTTTTGACGTGTGGCATAGTTAGCTGCCGCCCAGGCACTGCCAATCTGACTAGCAATCGCCATATAGCCAAAATAGTGTTGGTTTGCTAACCAATCTGAGATGGCTTGCAATAGATTTTCTTCGCCACCAAAGAACCTTGCTATGCCAGTTACGTCTAGTAGCATTGCTTGTGGAGTGGCCAGGGTTCGCTCTGCCCAGATTTTTTTGTCGAGCTGCTCTAATCCGACCAAAGGGCTAAAACGTTGTGCGGCCTCGGCTAATTCTCGTAATCGGAGTAGATCTTCGTGCGCATCGTATTCTCGTATCTCGACGCTTGGAAGTAAAACCGTAGCTTCACTCAATCTTATTTGAGGTCGGATGCCTTGCTGCCTAGCTAATAGATTAGCGGCTGCAACGATTTGCCCCCGCCTTGAATCCCGTGATTGCAAAACCAATGGTTGCGATTGAAGTTCAGGGGTAAGTGCTTGAAGGCGCTGAATTGGCCAATTGGGAAGCCATATACAAAGTATGCGGCGGATCATGCCCGTTCTCGCCGCTCAACACGCATTTTCACTCTAGCCGGTAGTCTGCGCTGAACGGTTGTTTCATCAGTGACTAATCGCAATTGGCCTGAATGTACTTGAATGTCAAGCAACAGATGATGGCCTGCGCGTCCGCCTCGTGCACGTGTCAATTGCAAGTCGATTCGTCGATTAAATTGTTTTGCCCATGTCCCTAAGCCTGGTTTTTCCAAGTCAAAGGCTTCCTCAAATTTGCTAGTGTGCCCAACATCTGTAGAAACACGAGTTGACGGTGAACATGTCGCGAGTGAAGCGGCTGGCTGGAGATTGGGAGTGATGCTGTGTTTAAGGCTTACCGAACGCACCAACCACTGAAAATCGGCCCAAGTCTGTCCTCGTCGTGCGCTCGAGTTTCTCAACAATAAAGCTAGGCTACCTCCTCGCTCTGCAGCTAATTGAATGCGTCTAGCACTTTTATCATCGAGTGAAACAACATCCGCTACCACTGCAGCTACAGCTCGCGTACGCAGTGCTTGATCAATTGCCCATAGCATGTCAGCTTGATTTTCAGGCCTGACCATGATCAATTTTTCCAAGGGGATGCCCAGGCCAAGCATGGCAGGTGGATAAAACTGCTGTTGTGGATCCACGACCACGACATACCCACCACTGCCCTGTATGGCTGAAGCAGCGGCCAAAAAGGCCAAATATGTAGCCCCACAGGCTGGTGTCAACCGAACGTATTCAACGAATTGCCCAGGCGCATAGCCTCCTGCAGGTAAGCAAGCATCCAAGGCTTGACAACCTGCACTTGTTACTCGAGTGCATTTCGCTCGTTGGCCACCAGTTTCAAGCTTTTGAATTTCATCGGCTAGTTGGTTAACAAGAGTGTTACCCATCCACTTCGGTAGATTTTCTTCTGCCAAAGGTATTTGTGGACTAACGCCGGCCACCTGAGAAGCTAGCATTTCGGGTGAGCGTCTTAGAGCATCTGATGAGTGTGCAAGCATCAATATTCCCTACCAAGTTGAGAAAATCCATTTTACTACTTTGCTAGCATCGCATGCAGTTCGTCCCCTCTTCACCCCCAAAAAGGTCGTACAACTTTTAAGTGGGTGCTACAACGAAGGTATCTGTTATGTCTTTACCTGGGACACCTTCGGTCAATTGGCATAAGCGAATGCAAGAAAATAGTCTTAGAGAGCGGCACGGCCATTATTCAGTCCACTCCATAAGACATTCACAGGAGCCAAACGACACACAAACGACTCTAAATGCTCGTGCGATAATCGCATTAGGCAAACAACCCACACCAAACCACCACTGGGAGGGGGCCCACAAAAAGAGCGAAAGGAGGAAGCGGCGGTTGATTCTCAAAAATGGTCAAAAACCGCCACGAATTAGAAACCTAAACTTGAAGTAAATAACAGCCACAGTCGCGAAAAACAGAACGCAACAATTACTTTTGGGCGACAGTTTCTTAGAGATTTCCGTAGCAGGGAAATTTCCGCCTATGCAATTTATCCGGAAATAAACGCCCATTCGTTGTAAGCGGCCAGATTCACAGTAGCGAATCTAAACTTATTTCGAAACTTGACGACAGAGTCCAGGGTTAAAACAAACAGCGACCACATTCATGACTGCCATGCAGTCCAGTGACTCATCCCAAATACTTATCACCAATAGGAGTCGCATCCATGAAGGCTCGGTTTTCTTCAAAGAATATTAATGCAGTCTTCAATGTCTGTGTTGCGCTTGCTTCGGTTTCTGCGACAACCTCATACGCACAATTCCGCAACAACCGCGAGCAAGTGCAATTCTTCGAGTCCAAGATACGCCCCGTATTAGTATCACAGTGTTACGAATGCCACAGTACCGACTCATCCGAAATTGGGGGAAAGTTACTGCTAGATTCACCCAACGGTATCCGCGAAGGTGGTGAATCAGGCCCCGCCATCGTACCAGGCCGACCCAGCAGCAGCCTGTTGTTATTGGCCATCCAGCACAGCGAACCTAAGCTGGCAATGCCGCCTAAAGACTATGCAGACAAGCTGCCGGATGCTGTTATTCGAGATTTTGAGAGATGGATACGCGAAGGTGCCGTTGACCCGCGATCCGAAACCCAGATTCAACCCACATACGCGGCCGATGAAGCGAAGCAATGGTGGGCGTGGCAGCCCATCGTCGAGGCCGTACTTCCGAATGTAAAAAATGAGCCATGGGCGAAGGGAGATATCGATAAGTTCGTACTTGCCCAGCTTGAGGCAAGTAACCTTACTCCGTCAGCGCCAGCCAAGCGTGAAGAATTGGTACGCAGACTGGCGTTCGATGTCACAGGCTTGCCTCCTACGAAAGAGCAACTGGAAAGATTTGCATTTAGTGAAAAACCACTTGCTATTGAGCATTTGGTTGACGAATTGCTCGACAGCCCACAATATGGCGAACGTATGGCCCGTCATTGGCTAGATGTGGCTCGATATGCTGAATCCAGTGGCAAAGAGGTGAATACACTTTACCCTCAAGCCTGGAGATATCGCGACTATGTCATTGACTCGTTCAACTCGGACAAACCATTCAATGAGTTTCTCACCGAACAGCTGGCGGGTGACTTGCTCAAGTCAAAAGACTCGGTACAGCAAACGCAGAAACTGGTGGCCACAGGTTTCTTGTCTGTGGGCCCCAAGAGCCTCGGTGAAATGAATCCACGACAATTTGCCGTAGACCTAGCCGACGAACAGATCGACGCAGTTTCCCAAGCGTTCTTGGGAGTCACCATTGCCTGTGCACGTTGTCACGACCATAAGTTTGATCCGATATCTCAAAAAGATTATACGGCGATGGCCGGCATATTTTTGTCTACCCAAACACACTTTGGGACGACCGGTGGAGTCAATGGAAGAAACAAGTCGGATCTAGTAGATTTGCCAGCATCCGATGCAGTCGCTACCGGCCGAAAGTTTTCCAACACTGCATTCGAGCAATTAAAGATACGTTCCGAAGAGCTGCGGGCCGAGCAAAGGGAACTAATAGCCGAACGAGCAAAAAACCGTGGATCAAGTCAGGATACGAACAATAATGAATTGTTGCGAGTGAATCAACAGTTGATTCGACTCGACCTGGAGATTGCCAGTCGAGATGCAGATGGGAATCCAATACCTCAAGCCATGGCTGTGACGGATAAACCAGCTGCAACATTTCGTTCTAATTTTGTCCGTTCGAGACTAAACCGTCCGGGAAACAACAATACACCTGGCCGAGCTCGATTTATTGATACTCAATTGCAAACCATTGTTGATAGCCCGTTACTAATACGTGGTGAGATTGACAAGCCCGCCGATGCAGTGCCGAGAGGTTTACCCGAGTTCCTGGGACGCGATTATTCCTACCACATTCCACCAGCATCTAGTGGCCGGATGGAACTGGCGGAATGGCTAACGGACAAATCCAATCCGCTCACGCCTAGAGTAATTTCCAACCGTGTTTGGAGCTGGCTTTTCGGGAAAGGTATAGTCTCTTCCCTCGATAACTTCGGAACTACCGGTGATGTCCCAAGTCATCCTGAGTTACTTGATTATCTAGCTTCAGAATTAGTCGCCAGCAACTGGTCTATCAAAGCACTGGTGCGAGAAATTGTCCTATCTCAGGCATACCAGCAAACTTCGGAGCATCGGGAGGATGCCTTTTTAGTGGATCCAGATAACCGACTACTTTGGCGATCCAACCGCAAGCCTTTGGAGGCCGAGTGTTTGCGTGACGGCATGCTGGCTGTCAGCCAGGAACTAGTTTTAATGCGGCCAGTTGGTTCACTTATTGCGGAGTCAGGAGACGGTCAGTTGGGCGGCCCTCGAGGGCTAGGTGTTTCGGAAAATGACATCGTTTCGGCAGAAACCAACTATCGCAGCATCTATCTACCAGCTCCCCGTCAGGTTCTACCAAGTTCCATGGAACTTTTTGATGTCGCTGACAATTCAATGGTCTCGGGCATGAGAGACACGACAATAGTCCCGTCTCAGGCATTGTATTGGATGAATAATGAGCACGTCGAAAAACACTGTCAGTCCATTGTTCAGCAATTACTTGATGCGCATTCGGCCCCCCCCCAATCTGCACCGAGAGGACGCTTGCGCGAAGTCTTGCGAAATCGAGTATTGGGAAGCAACCCATCCTCTGAAAGCCCTCGTCGCGCTTCAGAGATTGCGATTCTATTTGACGACCTAACGCTAATGGTCTTGTCCCGTCATGCCTTGTCGGAGGAAACTGACGCTGCTACCGCATTTGTATTGCAACAACAAAAAACTGGCGCCAAGCAGTCAAAAATTTGGACAAGCATTTGTCGCTCTCTATTTGCGAGCGCCGACTACCGATTCTTGAAATAACTTCTCTTCACCTTGTATTTCTTCATCGCCATCTCATCTAGGAGAAGAAACATGAACCTCACAAATAATAGCTGCAACTCGGTTCAACCCCTTGTCAATCGAAGGAGTGTATTGCAAGGCATGAGCTGCGGTTTTGGTTGGTTGGCATTTGGTGATCTTGCCAGCCGATTGCAGGCAACAGAAAGCCGAGCGTCTCATTTTCCGGCAAAAGCAAAACACGTTATCCTACTTTGCATGCGAGGTGGCCCGTCCCATGTTGATACGCTGGACTATAAACCGCAATTGACTAAAGATGATGGAAAGCCGGGTAGGCGGCCTGGAAGTCAGCTTTTAGGATCGCCTTGGAAATTTTCGCAACACGGAGAAAGTGGACTCTGGCTATCTGAATTATTGCCCAATATCGCTAAGCATGCCGATCGACTCTGCGTCCTAAACGCTATGCAAACCGACGTGCCTGCCCATCCTCAGGCTTTCCTTCGCTTGCACACAGGAACCTCACGTTTCGTAAGACCCTCACTTGGTGCCTGGACCCTGTATGGACTAGGCAGCGAAAATGAGAATTTGCCGGGTTTCGTAACGCTCACTCCACCAAGTGGTTTTGGTGGAGCGCAGAATTATGGTGCAGCATTCCTGCCAGCTTCCAATCAAGCAACTCGAATTGGAAGTGACAACCAGCGTCTATCGTCAGGCATGATTCCCAATTTGAAACGGTCACAAACCATTGATAGTCAACGTGAGGAACTGGACCTCTTGCAACAATTCAACCGTGCCCAATTGGAACACAGCACATCGTCTAGTGCCAAACATGCTCCAGAAATTGAAGGACTTATTGAATCGTTTGAACTTGGGTTTCGCATGCAAGCAGAACTTCCGCGCGTGTTCAATCTTGATGACGAAACGGAAGCCACTAAATCACTGTATGGCATAAACAATCGCGCCACCGAAGATTTTGGAAAAAAATGTTTGCTTGCACGACGACTAGTAGAGGCTGGAGTAAGGTTTGTTGAGGTTACTCACGGCAACTGGGACCAGCACTTCAATCTTCGTACCGCCCTGGAGAACAATTGCCAGAGTGTCGATTTACCTGCAGCCGGGCTGATTGCCGATTTGCATGCAAGAAACCTATTGGATGAAACGCTCGTGATTTGGTCCGGAGAGTTTGGACGCACTCCACATGCTCAAGGTGGCAACGGACGGGACCATAACAATTCTGCGTTTAGTTGTTGGATGGCGGGAGGTGGAACCAAGGGTGGATTCAACTATGGCCAGAGCGACGAATACGGTTACGAAGCTATTGCGGGCGCCACCTCAATTCATGATTGGCATGCGACCATCCTGCGGCTGTTGGGAATTGACCACGAGCAATTGACCTTCCGCTATGCTGGTCGTGACTTCCGTTTGACGGACGTTTATGGTCAAGTTATCGAAGACATTATCGCTTGATTTTGACCAACGGTAGGTAAGAACCCTATCAAAGTTCGGTTCAGATCAATCGTCTGACCAGGTTCGGGGGCGTTGGTTTTTTGCTTTTCACTCGATTCGACTTTGCATCTCTCAAATACAGATTTTGCGCCTTTGTGGGAGGACATTCCTGCACGTCTGGCGTTCGTTCTTCTTGCCGTCCACCTGCGGAAGTTCCACGGGAGTTGGTGATCTCGTCAATTCGGCGTTTCATCGCAGGTCTGTCGGTTTGTTGTGAATTCGCTTAGATCGTCAGAATCCAGGTGGTGTTCAGAAATGCAACTGCTCCCAAAGTCTGCAGTGAAAGCCTTAATCAGCCCCATTCTTTGGGTGGCAATGGTCCGCGTGTTTCTCAAGTGATTTCATGATGACCATCGGATCGGACCGCGCTGACTCACTTTTTCAAAAAATCTGCATTTCAGGGGACAGATTTCAACGCGAAGAATCCCCCCAACAACTTGCGACGCCCGGAGAGGCTCAATTCGGATGCAGACCATCAGGCCGTTGAGCTGTTGCAGCGGCTTAATGCCCAGCACCTGGAGAAGTATCCCGGCGACGCCAATCTCGCCGGCCGCATCGCCAGTTACGAGTTGGCTGGTCGCATGCAGACATCTGTTCCCAAAGTGATGGACTTGTTAGGTGAAACAGAGTCGACGTTGAAGTCGTATGGCGTCGATCAAGGAAGTGAACTCCGTCGCGAGTATGCGAAGAACTGCATCCTGGCACGACGGCCCATTGAGAAGGGTGTCTGCGTCGTCCAACTCTTCAACGGCAGCGATCCTTCCGGTGGAAACGGCATCACCAACTGGGATTCGCACTCTGACATTCTCAAGACCCACGCAATGCAGGCAGAGATCATGGACCAGCCGACGGCCGCACTGATCGCAGACATGAAGCAGCGTGGGCTATTGGAGCACACGCTCGTCGTCTGGGCGACTGAGTTCGGACGCATGCCGTTCCTGCAGGCCAACGGCACCGGTCGCGACCATAATCCCGACGCATTCACCTGCTTCCTCGCCGGTGCAGGAGTGAAGAAGGGTTTCAGCTACGGTGAGAGTGATGAATTCGGCTTCAAAGCAGCCATCGACAAGCTCTCCGTCTACGACTTCAATGCCACATTACTGCACCTAATGGGCCTCGACCACGAACGCCTCACATTCTACCACAACGGCCTGGAACGCCGTCTGACCAATGTTCATGGTCAGGTTATCCAGACGGTTTTGGGTTGAATCGTCGAACCATCCTTATGTGTCCATTTATCGCGGGCTGTCTAAGGCGAAATCACCATGTCGCGAGCCGAGATTCCCCACGAAATCGATTCTGCTGGCAGGAGCCGACCATCCGGTTCAATCCGGTAGGCCGACAGTTTCTTGTCACCTGTCTCGCTTACCAACAGGATTCGGTCATCCGGTGACAGACCAAGCTTCCACGGAATATCTCCAACTGGAGTCGCTGCCAGCAGAGTTGCTTTGCCGTCGGCCTCGAGGCGAAAGGAGTAAACGCAATCCTCGTCTTCGTTGAAGTCCCGAACCGCGACATACAATCGGTTGCCATCGGCTGAGATGACCAGATCGGATGCGTGAAGATCGCGTTTTCCCGGTTCATAAGCCCCACGTCGCGGACGCGTGACTGCATGTTAAATCTCACTCAGCTGCCCATTCTGACCAATGCGGTAGGCGCTGAGCCCCAGTTGTTGTTCGTTGCTGAAGTAACAAATGGGAAGTGATGGGTGATACGCAATGTGCCGAGGTCCGAACATTGCAGGAGGCTCAACATCAAATGAAGTCAACGGCTCCAGTTGGCCATTCGTTTGATCGAATGCGAACTGGTACAGAGCATTATTTGTCTTCACACAAGGGACATACGCAAAACGGTTATCAGGCGTCGTCAGAATACAGTGTGCTTCCGGCCTGGGCGTCGTCACACAGCAGCATAAGCGATCGACTTGGCCACTCTGATGCAATCGATACACAGCAATCACACCCGAACTGTAATTCACCGTCACCAGAAAGTGACCGGTACGATCAAGACTGGTGTACCCGGACGGATGATCCAGCTCAGATACCTGAAGCACTTCCGGCGCTCCGGCTGAATTCATTTGAATCACTGCGCACTGTGAGTGTTCCTGAGAACCCGTTGTCACAATCAACTGATTCGTCCGGGCATTTGTCGTGATACTTTGCGGACTGAACGGCAAAGCAACGGACTCTTCCGGCTGGATGTGGAGTTTGTCTCCGTCCATCTTCAGGTTGAACTGCAGTACCCGATTGTTCTCCGAGTCGGGCGCGTACAAATGAAACGGTTCGGCTCCGTGCGCTGTGACGAAGGAGAACAGAACAGAGGTAACAAGAATACAAAGCCGTTTCACGTGATGATCCCTGTGGCTGCAGAACTTACTGCTTCATCGCAGCGGTTGCAGGCATCCAGCGGTCGAGTTTCGAATCGGTCCGGAGAAGCTCGTTGATTGCCGCTTCCCGAAGCAAACCAAGCAGGGCGAGATTCTCCGACCCAACGGCCAGATTTTTCAGCTCTTCCGGATCGTTGTCGAGATCGTAGATTTCTTCCACCTCACCTTCGATCAGTGTGCGAATGTACTTGTACTTTCCCTGACGCAGCAGAACATACCAGGGAATTCCGCCGACTTCATACATCGCTTCGTCAGCGGGCTGCGATTCTGAATCGGCTCCATACCTTCGACCGGTGTGCGTCATCAGCATGGGTTGGTTCCAGTCAGAGCGTTCCGGTTCGGCAATCAACGGACGAATATCCCGGCCATCTGTCCGCCATGGAAGGGCAAGGCCGGTGAAACTGCAAAGAAGTTGGACGACATCCGGAGCATTGATCGGATGGCGGCAGACTTTGTTTTGTGGAATCTTCCCCGAATACGAGATCATCATCGGAGAAGCGATCGCCGCATCATACGGAGCCACCTTGTTATTCATTCCGTGCTCACCCAGAGCAAATCCCTGATCCGCAGCATAGATGATGATTGTGTTATCCAGCTGCCCGGAATCGCGCAGGGCGTCCATGAGATGGCCAACACTTTCGTCCAGCGCCATCGCGCATTCATTCGATTGCTGGACCCAGTCGTGGTAGCTCTGCCCGGCCGTGTTTGTGTTAAAATTCGTTGCGTCGACTTTTTTCGATCGGCGATAGGGGCTTCCATCGTCACCCTTCTGCCATGCCTGAGTCGAATTCAGATACTCCGGCTTCTCCGGCCATGGGCCAAAGATATCTTCGGGGACCGGTGCTGAATGATCAGCCAGCTTTCCTTCATGCCGATCGGCGGGAGTTGTCGGTCCGTGAATAGCGCCGTAGCAGAGCCACAGATACCAGGGTTTCTTCGCGTCGCGATTCTCGCCCTTGATGTACTCGACGGCCCATTGCGTGTAGTTGTCGGTCGAGTAGCCCGGTACTCGCATGTTGGTCCCGTTGATGGTGAGAATCTGATCATAGAAATAGTTGCCCGCGTTATCCGGCTGGCCGGGGCGATTCCAGACGATCTGGTGATCCCAGTCGCGTCCATTCCCTGTATCGACGCCCGTGTGCCACTTGCCAATCTGAGCGGTGTGATAGCCATTCCTGCGGAGCTCGGCTGGCCAGAAGCGGCAGACCTTCGGATCGTAGGTGCTGGCGGGATACTTTCCTTCCATCGTCATCGTTTGAACGCCGTGCTGCAGTCGACCCGTCAGAAAACTGGCTCGCGAGGGCATACACCACGCTCCAAAGTAGGCGCGTTCAAATCGCACGCCGCTTCTGGCCAAAGCGTCGATATTCGGTGTGTGCACCCAGTCAGGCGCTTCCGGATAACAGGACAGTGTCTTGTAGCTCTGGTCGTCGGAAAAAATGAACAGAATGTTGGGACGTTCGTCCGCCGACAAGCTGGTCGACATCCGACAGACCATCAGCAAAACCATAAAACATATCTGTAGCGGAGCACTGCATTTCATTCCTGTATTCCTCTTACTTCAGCCGTTTGATCTCAACAAAGTACGCGCCCCGTGTTCGACCAGATGTATCGTCAGAGCACCACGCTTGCAAACGGGTCCTGCCAGCTGAGACGTTCATCTCGAATGTCACGAAATGAGCTGCGCGATCGACTTGGCAGTCGCTGAGCAGGTCTCCAATGCTCAGCCTGACGCTGGTCGCACCAAGTGGACCAGGAGCATCATTCGGGTATCGGGAAATTCGAATCTCATATAGCCCTGCCTGCGCAACCTCGATATCCCAGTAACCGTTGATTTCGAGCGTGTCATCGCTGAGTTGTGCCTGCTGCCAAATGACGCCGTAGCCGTTGGCCAGTTCATGCTCGGGATGCCAGTCTCGAACAGTTAACCGAACCGGATTCTCCTCTCCGCCCACACGAAATGGAACGGGGGGCAATCCATCGGCCAACACGTCGCGATAGTGATCAGTGAAAAGCTCGTAAAGCTCGGCGACAACCATCGGTTGCTCGCGGGAGATGTTTTGCTTTTGTTCGGGG
>JAGQOY010000398.1 GCA_020427005.1 Planctomycetales bacterium | reverse complement strand
CCACAAGATATCCCTGGAAGATCTTTCAGACGACACATTAGGTACCAAGCTTTTTCTTTTCAGAAGTTTGGTAATGAAACCGCCTTAATGTGCGATTTGTTATTGATGGCTCGTAAAAACTGTTGCATCGAAAACCACTTATTCGGACACCGTATGTCGGCATCATGGGAGGATTTTGTTGCAGGCAACATTCGCCTAGTGGCAGATGCTGCGCTGCGCGTGACCGCACATGTAGCAGACGCCGAAGACATAACCCAAGAAGTTTTCTTGGAGATTTTCAAGTCGAATCAATTAGGAAAGTTCGCCACTCAACCTGCCTTGCTCCATACGCTGGCTACACGGCGGGCGCTGGACCGGCTGCGTCGCCGTCGCGCGACCGAGCAACTACATGATGACCACATGCTATCGCGTGAAGGCGTGCCAAGTGAAATGGTTGAAGCAGCCGAATTGGACGACCGCCTTAGGGAATCGCTTAGCCGATTACCACCACGCCAGGCTGAAGTATTTTGCCTCGTATATTTTGAAAACATGTCTTCTTGCGACGTAGCCACCGTGCTCGGGATTTCACGAAGTGCAGTTGCGAAAGCCTTGTGCTTAGCCCGTCGTCAGCTCTCGCTGACATTGTCAACTAATTCAGCCGAGCCACTGCCTTGAATAATGAATATGAAAGGTTGGATGAGTCCGACCAACCGATGTCCAAAGAACTGTGTTCCGCATTGGAGCGAGTACGCCAACTCCAGGTCTCGCCGGAGTCCATCTCGCGAGTTACCGACAGGATCCTTTCAATTACGTCGGTCGAAACCGCCGGGGCACATGCGAGAAGGCAGAACCTTGCTAGTTGGAAATGGATTGGTCAACTCGCTGCCTCAATAGGTGCTGTTGTAGTTGGCTGGTTTGCGCTGCAAGCCTGGCTAGAGCACAGCCCGCCTATCCATGATGTTGGCCGAATCCCTGATCGAGTGAGCTATTCAGCAATAAGTCGGGAATCACTTGTAAATGTGGTCTACAAACAAGTGGAAATAGATTTGAAAAAGATCGAGGACTCCGTCGAAGAGGTTTCGCAAGATATTTCTCTTTCGTCGGTACGCCGCGAAGTAATGGAGACAATCGATGAATTTCGTAACTGGAGGATCGAGCGTGACCCAAGAAATTAATATGATTCAACATCAAGTTCGCATGGGTGTTCGTTGCATGTCATGGATACTGGCAATGCTCATCGCTTCAACTGGTTTGGCACAGTCCAGCGGTTTCGAAGGGTACGTCCAAGCGCCCCCCAACCACGCGATTCTAGAAGATACATTGAACGGTTGGATCTTTGTGCCAATGGAATTGAAGAAGCAATATGACACGGCACTGAACGAATTGGACTCTCTGCAAACGGACATTAACAACGGCCGAATCTCGGCACAACAAGCGACCGGAAAGCTAAATGAGCTCAAGGTTCGCTTGGCTGACTTACGCAAAAAGTTGGAAGCCTCGCGTGTCGACGTTGCCGGGGCGGAGATTCACGAGCAGACAGAGTCTCTCGAATTCTCCATGGGGCCCGAGCGGCGTCTGGCAATAACAGCCAATCAGGTGAACGTAATTGGCTGGAAAAATCCGCACGTCAAGGTAGACCTCAAGAAATCCGTTCTAACAAACGACGGTCAACTTCCAGACTCGATATTGAAGGAAATCAGGGTTGTTCACGAGCACGCGCGGGCGAAATTCGCTGGTCAGACGGATGCCGAATGGGATGCTCAGGAAAAGGAATTTCTTGAGAAACAAGGTTCAAGTTTGACGCCCGAGCAATTGGAAGGTCGACGCAAGTTGGTTAGCGAAATTCGCGAAAGCTACGCCCCACACCGAGAATTGATCGGTAAGGAAATCGACCAAATCTCGATTACGGGCCTCGACTACCAAAACAATGGATGGTTAACGCAAAAGGTTAAATCTGACGGAGGAGATGGGCGTTATGGTTCGGTCCGTCAGCGCTACGCCGAGGTCACGGTTTACGTCCCCGACTGTGTCAGCGTTTGTGTTCGTGGTGCTCGACGCGGTTTGATTGTCCGTGATCTTACAGCCAACAAATTAACGGTCGTAAGTGAGGGTTCAACCGATTCGGATAATGGGCATTTTGAAATTGAGGGGCTGACTGGAGATCTAGATTGTAGGAACTTCCCTTTGCAGCACATTGCCAACGTCGAGGGGCATGTTTCCATTGAGTCTACGGAAGAATTTGCCAACGGTGATTCTGGATATTCAGGTGGACAACGCTTATTTGCGCCAGGACGCATGTTTGCTGTTCAAGTATTCAACGTATCTGATGGAATCGACCTGCATTTTGGGCGAGTCAAATTGGACGTGGCAGGAGTTGGTGGCACCGTCAACATCCAGAATGACTTTGGTGAGACGTTCATAGATGCTCGGACGCTGACTTTACAGCCACATCGGATAGTCCATCAAGCGGGAGGTATTGTGGTTCATTTAAGTACCGATGTGTTGAATACCGTTCCAATTCTGGCGGTTACCAACCATGGTGAAGTACGCACAGATTTTCCTCGCGAGGTATTAGACGACTTTCGTCTCATTGGGCCGGACAAGTTGAACGGCGTACGGCGGACTTGGGTTGGAATTCGCACTGACAGCAAGGATCAATCGGCGGAACCCGCTCACGGATTGTTTTCTCTCTTGGATCGCTTTCCGGCCATTCAAAGCAATGACACACGGCCACCAGGCTTAGACGTACTTTCGTATGGTGGCAGCCTCACCTTGCTTAAGTCTGAGTAGAACAGCAGAGTGACATGCCAAGCGGGCAAGGCGTGGATTTTGCCACCTCACCCTCCCAATATATTTGAGAGGGTCGGAAAGAGTGAAGCGTAGCTTAGACGAATCCTTTCCCGGGGGAAGCATGTGAGCTCAGCTTCTAAGGCGAGCGGCAGAAATAAATCTACCAATCCTAACCCGAAGCGTAAGAGCGTAAGCGAGGG
>JAGQOY010000397.1 GCA_020427005.1 Planctomycetales bacterium | reverse complement strand
ACTGTGACGCGAATAAGACACGCTTGGGTGTTTTGCATGCATTGGCAATCTCTTGGTGGGCAAGATAAAAGTTCCGAAATTGAAATCGGTTGAGTCTGATACTTAACGCACCCTTCAATATTGTTATACTATCTGGTTGGAATTGGTTAGTTTGAATGGATACAACGCCACTTGTGATTTCGATTATGATTAGAGTACGACTTGAGGCATGGACTGCCCGTTCTATCTATTATCCCACATGCTTTCTAGCATGCATGCTGGCTACGGTCTGCGAAGGCGTGGCTGACGATAGCGTTACCAATTCATGCCAGATTTCTACAGACGCGGTGGCCATCGCCAAGTTCATTGAGCAGCTAGATGATCAACGATTTGCGGTCCGAGAGTCTGCTACGGAAAGCTTATTTGAGTGTGGTAAAGCTGCAATTGACCTGCTCAGACGAACATTGCAAGGCAATTGCTCAAACGAACGCACTTGGCGTGTTCAGTGGATTTTGCAGCGAATTGAGGAGAAAGAATTCGCAGAACGATCCCACCGATTCTTGGCAAGTCGTGATCCTAATGACGAATTTGATTTTCCTGGGTGGGCCAGTTTCTGCCAAGTTGCTGGATACAGTCATGCCAGCAAACTTTTGTTCTTGCAGGTCTGCCAGTGCCAACCAGAGCTGGCTGGCCATATTGAAAAGCTGTCCGCTTGCAGCCAGGATGAGCGCGATGGAGCCCTTCGAGCGGTTAACCAATTTGCATGTGCAAAGGCTTTTGAGTTGCACGAAAATGACTTTCGCAGTTTTTCCGAAGATCGGCCGATTCGCCCGGGTGATCTAGTCGCACTTCTGTGGGCAGCAGGTTTGAATCCCTCCTTGGCACCCATGGAAGTAAACGAGCAAATCATTGAATCGCTACAAAGATCTTTTTTTTCTGAGTATTTGATCAAGGTTGGATATCAGCAATCTGTTCGGAATCTGCTATCCGTTTGGGTGCCGAAGACCCAGGAAGTAGTTGCTGACCGGGTACTGAATATCGCCATTTTGCAAGAGTTGCCAGAGGGAGCGGGGCTTGCCAGGAAGTTACTCGGTTCGAATGTCGATTCTCGCACCAGGGCAGCCGCTTTTCAATGCTTGGCAAAATATGGAACGGCATCCGACCTTAGCTTGGTGGAGATGCATATCAATGATAATACCATCGTATACGAGTTTGCAGGCGAACTCTCACCAAGTGAAAATGGGATTCTTGAAAGCAACCAACCTCCGCCCGGTGTACCCTCGCTGAGCCCGCCGGCCGAAGAAGTCTCCTATATGGTAGTACGTATCGGCGATTGTGCTCTAGCCACATGCTTGTTGCTTTGCCCAGCACGAGATGTAGAGATGGAGGAGTTTTTTCCGCGATTTGAAAGCAGTTCGTTGTTCGCGTACTCCCTCAGAGGCCTGGCAGGTCCGGCACGTACCGATCGTCGCGCGGACAACATACGATGGTGGCAAGAACTTAGGGACCTAGCATTGAATGAAAATTAGCGAATTCTGCTATCTGTCCCAAGTGCACTCTGGCCTGACAACAAAACTTTTCCGGAAGACGGGCATCTTTCCCGCCATGTTTGCAAGCTAGCCTGTATTTCAGGATGTCATGAATTGAGGAACGAGTTCAAGGGTACTGATTGGCAGGAGTACATTGATGAAACGCTCCAGCAGCTTGAAGATCAAGTTGTACTTCGTCGGCGAGGTGGACTCTCTTTGGCCTTGCCTCTCAGTCCAGGGGTTGTCTTGGATTTTGGTTCGAACGATTACTTGGGATTGAGAAGCCACCCGGCAGTCTTGCGTGCAGCCATGAATGCGGTTGTCACTGAGAATTGTTGGGGTGCCTCTTCCAGTCCGGTGCTACGTGGCTACGGCCCCTTCCATTCACGTCTTGAGAGGGCCATTGCAGACTTCGAGCATACGGAAGATTCGCTCGTATTCTCCAGTGGCTATGCCTGTAACGTAGGCGTGATTTCGGCATTGGTAGGTCCGCAGGATGCAATCTTCAGCGATGAACTCAATCACGCCAGCCTAATTGACGGATGTCGACTTAGTCGTGCTACTAAATTTGTCTACCAGCACGGTAGCCTTGTCGATCTGGAAAACTTGCTGAGTCAGCACAGATGGAGTTTTGAAAGAGCAATCATTTTAACGGAATCAGTTTTCAGTATGGATGGAGACTGCGCACCGATGCAGCAAATCTTACAACTCGCAACCGAATGGGGATGTGGGGTGGTAGTCGATGAGGCACATGCTACAGGTGTATTGGGAGCAGATGGGGCCGGTCTGTGTGATAGTCCATCCGATCATCCGTCCCTTCTATGTAAGCTTGGAACGTTGAGTAAAGCGTTAGGAGGGATCGGTGGATTTGTTGCAGGAGGTTCAAAGCTTATCGAGTTTCTCGTCAATCAATGTCGCAGCTACATGTTTAGCACAGCCATTCCTGTACCAGTTGCTGCTGCAGCCACGCAGGCGGTTTACGAAGCCCGAAAGATGTCGGCAGAACGTAGTTGGCTGCACAATCATTCTTCGCAGTTGCGATGTTGGCTAAATGAACAAGGTTGGAGAGTGCCAAGTGGAACAAGTCCTATTATTCCTATCGTTATTGGGGATGGGAAAAAAACTTTAGAGATCTCCCAGTCGTTACTTGAGCAGGGCGTCTATGTGCCCGCCATTCGACCGCCAACTGTACCGGAAGGGACTTCACGCTTGAGGGTCAGTCTAACGGTTAACCACACCAGCGATTGCTTCGAGCGGTTGAAATCTGCGCTAAGTAAAATGAAGTCGAAATAGATGGTCAGGGGAGTCTCCCCGTGACAATGTTATCCAGCTAGAACAACATTCATCTAAGAGTAGCGTTTTTTCGCACATTTGCTCAAAGATTTCCTTGAAAACTCGCTATACGTCCATGCGACACGCACTAACAGGCTGCTGAAAAAGTAACCCGAAGCGTCAGCGAGGGAATGTG
>JAGQOY010000396.1 GCA_020427005.1 Planctomycetales bacterium | reverse complement strand
ATCTTCAAGCCCAAATAGGGCTCTCGCGATGTGGCTGAAACCACGCGTGCATCTACTGGTAGGTCAACCGACACGAGTAAGAAGTCACCAGCAGCTATGTGATAAGGTTGACCGGCAAGCACTACTTCTTTCGCACCTTGCATAAACGATGCAGATACACGGATCGTAAACCAACGCCGTTAACTCGGTTGGTGAAAAAAACTGTGAAAGCTGCAACTCTGGAATCGACGTGTTGATTGAATCGTCCGCAGTAGCGTGCCGCATTGAAGGGGACGTTAGTTTCCCTAATTCAGCGTGGCTCATGTTGTCTTCCGAAATATTCGAACTTGGCCAATTATACTGAGCCCTGCAGAATGAGAGCAATGTTGATTCGTGATCTCGCAGAGGATCCGGCAATGCCTTAGTAGGATTGTGCTGTTCAGTAGAGCACGCGACTCCAAAATTTAAAAGGCATCTTGTGTGGCGTTCTGAGAACGAGTGTCGATTGGCGGAGAATTAGGCAAGAGTGCAGGACGATCGTGCTACCACCAGTTCTCGCCCGCTCGTAACATAGCGGTAGACGAAGCCATCCAATGACTCGTGAGGAAGCTCAGATGGCAAATAGACGCTTGACTGACTCTATTGGTGCCCGATGGCATCGACTGCCGGCACAGGGAATGCATGATCGGCGACTGTTCGTGCAAAGGGACAGCGGTAGTGCCATTAGGTTATCCGCTATTGGCGGAGCGTTCGCACGACAATCACTTACCGAAGTAAAGGAGAGAAAAATGAAAATCACTCGAAACGGCTCACAGTCATCAAGTGAAGGGCCAGCCGAATGGTTCACCGGCAAGACAAGGGTCGACACACTCTTTAATGCACCTGCCCCAGCACGTGTTGCCGGAGCGAGCGTGACGTTCGAGCCCGGCGCACGCACGGCGTGGCACACGCATCCCCTTGGCCAAACACTAATCGTGACTTCTGGACTCGGTCGTGTTCAAGTCGAAGGCGGTCCTATCGAAGAAATCCGTCCCGGCGATGTTGTATGGTTTCCACCTGGCATTAAACACTGGCACGGTGCCGCACCGAAGAACGCCATGTCCCATATCGCCATCCAAGAAGCGCTCGATGGCAAAGTTGTCGAGTGGATGGAGCATGTAACTGACGAACAGTACGGCGAATAGCCATCGACATCCCCATTGTTTTACTACATCAGAAAAGGAATGACTCATGTTGAGCCAAAACTTTAACGGCTCGGCTTCGGTGGTTCAAGCAACTTGCGATCGAGCCAGTACTAGGCAAGCGCGTGCTTGCTCTAGCTTTCTGTCGCGTTCCTCGGCGATCATCTCGGCTAGTCCGGCTAGCTTGTCAGCCGGACTAGCCGACATCAGCCTCCTCCTTAGTCGCAGGGCACGTTGGGCGAATACACACTGAGGGAGGATCTGGGGACACACATCTTTGATGGGGGATTGGGGCTAAAGTTTCCCCAGCAAACAGCTCTGTCCCCGGAACACACATTAACTTCTCCATCGTACCCGGCTGCCTAGAATCGGATGTCGATTTCCCATCTTGGCCTGGGAGAGAGTTGGCACCGGATCGTTATGGTGAGTGCCGAGGAAAGGCTGGCACCGGCGAATCGTCCGGTCCCGCCTGTCATTTGGTAAGTGCCCTTGAAGACGTCCGTTCGTATCGTGCCAGTGCTGTCCTCGCTAGATGAGTGGGAATCTGCAACTAGATACATACAGAGTAAGTCTCCATTGGCCGCCTTCAGTAGTGCACGTCCGTTGAGAACACTCGAAACAGTTCCATCGGCGTTTGGAACAAGTTCCGGCACCATGTAGAGCGTAGCTAAAGACTTGCCGAGGTGTGTGAAATTGCCAACTGCGTTGTCGGTCCGAAACCCACCTAGTGGCCCTGCATCTGAGAAGAACGCATCACCGGTAGCACTTCCCTTGAAGACCTGCCCCTTGAACATATCGCCAGCATTCGCTGACCCGATCGCAGCGGTTCCAATCAACGCTGACACAAGCAACATTACGGTGTGTGCACATCGAAACATACATTGAACTCCCGTTCAAGAAAGTGAAACCCGAACACGAACCCCAACTACCGCATCTCACCTGACGCGCTGGTCGCATCTCCGGTGCAGTCTTGTGAACGCCACAACACCTGGCAGTATGCGGCAATGCCTGATGCAATCCACATTCTGTTGACGGCTTTGAAAAATGTCCAGCTATCCACCGAGTCAGAAGTTGATTTTCTTCCGCATACGCGGAGTTAACGAAATCGAAAACCTACAGACTCTCGGGACAGAGCACGTACAGGGAAACGCCAGCCCCCTGCCGTCATGCTGTGTCCCCGGTGAGTTCCTATGTTGCTTTTCAGTTTGAGTGAGCCACTTGCAATACCCAGCCCGCGAGACGAGCAGCGGCGGCACTGGACTTCAATGGGCCGCCGCCTTCGATTGCTGTGAATGAACTGGAACCTCAGCTGTTTTCCTTGGCAAAGAAGGCCGCTGCCTTTTTAGGATTTCAGTCTCCATACGGAGTTGGCGGACCTCTTCACGCAATCGCTTCAGCTCAGCATCAGTGGACGGGTTGCTTTGCGAATTCGCAGCCTACGTACCATCGGCCTCAAACGCTTTCCGCCAGTTGTGGATCAAGCTCGCCCATATCCCCAGCTCGCGAGCCACCTCGGCAGCTGACATGCCTTGCTCAACGACTTTCTTGACAGCCGCCAGCTTAAAATTTCTCGAAAAACTTTTGCGTTCTTTCATCAGTGAACCTCCGTCACCATATCATGACGTTTGTTGGTTCACTGTCCACTACTGGCCTGGTGATCGATTCGGACAATTTGGGACAATCGGTGTCGGTAATCGCGAAGTTGGCTCCTGAAAATCGTACCTCTGACCAAAATAACCTGTTGAATCGAGATCTGCTGAACGCTGCATTTCCTGGTATCCTCTATACGGAAGACATCCACCGACCGTACTATTGGTTTCAGCGCGCGGCGTATTGCTTCGGTTATCCATTACATCCGCTACACTGCCTGCCTGCGCCAGCTGCTCTCGCTTCCAACGCCGAACGACTGTCGGACAACTC
>JAGQOY010000395.1 GCA_020427005.1 Planctomycetales bacterium | reverse complement strand
ACAAGAATCCCTCACTTACGTTTCGGGTTGGGACGTTTATTCCTGCCGCTCGCCCTATAACCAGTTCTTGATGATCGATTCCGGTGTACAATAGGTTTGTTAAGAACAAAAAGTTGACTGCCCGTAAAAACTTTCGACTTAGTCTGAAACCACAATTCAACGGTGAGCCGCTAGCCGTCAGGTCCCGGAAAGTAGGACAAGTCCAGCCGCTCATGGGCCGCGTCTAGTTCATTCAACAAGCCTGTTAGACTACCAACTTATATTCTTGATCCTTAGGTAATAGAATGCCGATCTACGAGTATCATTGTCGGGGATGTGGTGCGGATGTAGAAGTACTGCTACGTTCTTCGACTGAAATCCCGAATTGTCCAGAATGCAACTCAAAGAAACTAGAAAAGCAGCTGAGTGTTACTGCTCCGCCTGGGACTTCGCGAGCTTCAGACTTACCTGTTTGTGGTAACTCCCCCGCTCCCACCTGCGGTCGTTCTCAATGTAGTTCAGGGTGCATGTTCGGGAATTGACGCATGCAACTTTTGACGGCTTTGGTGAGCTAACGTTGCAAATTATCGCCGCAGCCAACCAACGAAGAAGAAAAGACGTTTTACAGGCTCTAGGATCCGAAATGAACGTGCACGATTATGAATTCGGATTTGTCACTGGATGTGAGCCGTGACCGCGAGTGAGCGTCCGGGTCTCGAATACTACCGGAGGCCTTACGGCCTTCGGCTCACAGATCATTGTTGCGAAAGGCTATTTAAGGCGGCCAATTCCAATTGCGACCAGAGGCTAGGATTCTCGGCTACGTGCTGATCGGGCTCAAGCGCAAGAGACTGCGTTCCAAGCTCACGATCGATGACAGAAAAATGAAATCCGATGGTTGGAAAATCTGCCAGATCTAATCCGTAGAGTGCATCAAATTCAATGGCCGCAAGCAATCGGTAACGGCCTTCGGTAATTCTAGATCGAATGGCTAAGCGATCATCGGCCGGGACCGGTGGGTTCTCGCGAGCCCGATTGATAGGCGCCCACCCCATCACGGGTTGATCAGCTTTGGGTCCGCGTCCGAGCGGTAGGAAGCAAATTCGCTGACAGTATTTGGTGGCCCGATGCACATCTCGAGAATTACGAGTATCAATCCATACGTGCAAGCCATCACTGTCTTCCAACCGTGAATCTCGACACCAGGGCAGCTGCGATTTGCCTTGTACATCCAATTGAAAAAACAATGCATCTTTTCCAACAGCTACCCTAACTTGCGCAAACTTGGGACCTTCGGCTAATTCGCAACTCAGACTGGGCAGAATCGCTTCATCTGGTAAGGCCTCTGGTCGATCCGAAAATGACCGCTCCAGGCGATGGCATTTGACCTTTAGCCTGATCAAAGAGGTTGGGTCAATTCCAGGTAAACTTTCCGTGTCACTCATGACCGTACTATTTCTTCCCTTGTTCACGTTTCTTCTGAAAAAAATAGCTCAAAATGGAACTACACTCTTGAGCCATGACGCCACCTGTAGACTCGGCACGGTGATTCAACCTTGGATCATCAACGATACGAAATAGCGTATCCACCGCTCCTCCCTTCGGATCTACAGCACCATAGACCACGCGTCCAATTCGGGACTGCACAATGGCTCCAGCACACATTGGACAGGGTTCTAGCGTTACATACAATGTGCAGTTTTCTAACCGCCAACTTTCAAGTGCGGCGGCAGCCTGAGTGATGGCAATCATCTCGGCGTGCGCCGTAGGATCTTGTAATGCCTCTCGCTGATTCCAACCGACTCCTATAACTCGATTCTGATGAACAACCACGGCACCTACGGGAACTTCGTCTTGCTCGAGTGCCTGCTGTGCGAACGCAAAGGCCTGGCGCATAAAATAATGATCGCCATCGCTTAGTTCGTCCAATGCGTCAAAATCGATATATGGTCTGTCCATGGATCCTTCTACTCGATTGCTGCCTCAGCCTTTGCTTCCGATTTTGCCGCCGATTTCGCTTCCTTAGCGGCTTTTTCCGCTGCAAGCTGCTTCTTCAACTCCTCGGCAGTAAAAGTTCGATATTTCAAGTTTTTGATTGCGACCTTGGACTGGAATGCACACAGACCCACCGGACGACTCAACGATACCTCGATGCGAGTAGAAAACTTGTGGCCTTCACGCTCAAGCCACACAAACTCTTTGTCATCAATCCAGGTAGTAATGTACTCGTCGTCTACCCGCACCCTGAATGTGTACCACTTTCCATTTTCGAAAGTATGGTATGAAGTCGTCGAGTTCTCAGAAGCATCGTACCCATCGACGCTAGAGATTCCGACCAATCCGCCTCCCCAACCGCCGGCAATAAAAGAACAATGTTCATCGGCCACAGGAAAAGTTAGGCCGCATAGAAAATCGTTACCCTCAATGCGTTGGATTTCCACTGAAAGCTCAAAGTTATTGACTGGAAAATCTTTTCCCAAATAGTTGATGCCGGTTAACGGATCGCCTAGCTCCATTACAACCGAATCACCTTCGCGAGCAACTGCACCTTCACCACCGAATTCGGTTACTTCCCAACCCTCCAGCCCTGCTTTTGGCAGCAGCGACTTCCACCTGGAGTCATTCGCTGGCTGAGTAGCCGTGTCTCCACCTGGTGCTCCTGCCACTTTGGGACGGGCCGAAGCAGTAGGCTCCTGCCCGTTGACTGGAAAGCTCACCAAATTGCAAAACAGCCCACTTACGAAAATCAAAGCCCCTAAGTCGCGATAATGCACGGCATTTGCTCCTTAAATTTGTTTCGAATCGAATCGTATGCCGGAACGGCAATTTCTAGTAATTTCAATGAGGATTTTGCCTGGAATTCACGAAAATCTGAACTAGGCTTCTTACACCACAGTTTGGAGATAAACGTATTATCCGCGTGCGGATAATAGCGGCTCCCTGATATCCAGATTTCGTACGCCTTCATAGTTTGACGTTCGGCGTGCCATATTGCCACTCCCAATTCACGCTGACGCGATCGAAACAAACTATATTGAGGAAGTTCTAACCATTTCTGCTCCACATCAAAACAGTTCTCCAGCCAAACTGTCTCTGGCCAAACTGTCTCTGGCCAGTTA
>JAGQOY010000394.1 GCA_020427005.1 Planctomycetales bacterium | reverse complement strand
AGCCACACGCCAGGAGTTCCTATCCTTGCGAGGTCCGATGGGATGGGTACAATTTTGGACTTTCCGGAGCTCTCCCAAGAGGGCGCGAAGGCCAACTGTTATTCGGACGATCTTACGACCGCATTGACATGGTAGTCTAGGAAAAGAGCTGTTCAATTTAGAAATTCGGGCTGTAGCGCAGCCTGGCTAGCGCGCTACCTTGGGGTGGTAGAGGTCGTGGGTTCAAATCCCGCCAGCCCGACTTAGGCTGAAAGCCTCAGTAGAGAGTAGAGGAGAGAAAGTAGAGCAGTAGAGCTTTTCAGACCGGGGAGATTTTCCAGGGTTTGAGACGTTCCGGGCCGCTCAATTTTCTCTCCCTCTACTTGGTCTACTGCTCTACTTTCTACTCACTTCTTCGTCCGCAGGACAGCTCTACTGTCTACTCACTACCTTCTGAAATGGGGCACGAAGAAATTCCAATTCGAATAGCTGTTTTCGGGTTTAATCAACGGTATCGAAAATCGGAAAGTCTGAACCCGACAATTGGATAGCCTCAACAAAAAGTTTGACTGGTGTCTTGTCGCGCCGACTGGAATATATCAAACAGCTCGTCGCATCCCATTGTGGCGAGCTGTTTCTCGTTTAATGGCAATGGGTTACGCCGATTTCTCATCTGGCATTCACGGTTCAAATGGGTAACTGCAATGACTGCTGCCTGCAAATCGAGTTTCTTAACCTCTTTGCTAAATTGCACTTAGGAAGTTCGAATCCATCACCTGCTTGGCACTGTACGAGAAAATCACGATAGCGTTCTTCATCAGGTAGCTATAAGAGCAGAAGTCTTATGAACCACCTTCTGTTGGGGAACGCAATTCGGAATGAAGGCTTGTCCAACTTCAGCCGTCTCGTCACGCGCGAAACTTGCGGCGGTGATAGTTCTTCACATCCCAGATCTATCAATGCAAAATGGCCGACGCGCGTCCCATAACCTGATGATCTTGGCCATTGGCGGAACGGCATTTCCCTTTGCAAGTGCCCAGTTCCGCGTTCTCGCAAATTATTTGGCCCCGGTGTATCGGGGATTCCGCATTAGAATAGTGGCTAATGGCCAATCAGAACGGGTACTCGGATCGCAACCTAGGTCTTATCTATGGACAGGAAAGCTGTCCTATGCAGGTACCATGACGGAAGTTACCAAGATTCTAGAACAGATTGAGCGAGGCGATACGGCTGCTGCGGCCGAGCTGTTGCCGCTTGTCTACGGAGAATTGAGGAAACTGGCTGGATACCGGCTCGATCGCGAGAAAGCAGGCCAGACGTTGCAAGCGACGGCGCTCGTGCATGAGGCCTATATTCGCCTGGTCGGAAACGCAGAGATTAAATGGGACGGACGTTCTCATTTCTTCGCCGCCGCAGCCGAAGCGATGCGGCGAATCCTAGTGGATCACGCCAGGCGTCGGCATAGCGTCAAGCATGGCGGTGGCTTTGAAAGACAGGAACTTTCCGATGACGTAGCTATCGACGTGGGTGATCTCGACCAACTGCTTGATTTGGATACGGCACTCAACAAGCTCGCTGCGGAAAATCCAGAGATGGCAAGACTCGTTGAGCTCCGGTACTTCGCTGGGCTAGGTGTCGATGACACAGCCAAAGCGCTGGGCGTGTCACCTCGGACAGTGAAACGTAACTGGGCCTTCGCCAGAGCCTGGCTGGGACGGGAGTTGAATGGAGGCGAATCGCGATGAGACCAATTCGATCATCGGAGAAATCGATCTTCCTCGAAGCTATCGACATCGAGTCCACTACTGAACGAGCTTCGTTTGTTGAAGCAGCATGCCGCGGCGACGAGGGATTGTTGGCGTCCGTCGCCGCTCTACTGCGTGAACATGAGCGATACGACAACCCTGTCGATACACCCATCGTTGCCAGAAGTGATCGTCGTCCATTCGCCAATGTTGAAACCGAATCGTATGTTGCCTCCAACCAATCCATCGCTGGGCAAGCGCTCGGCACAATGATCGGTCCATACAAGCTGATGGAGCAAATCGGTGAGGGTGGATTCGGGTTGGTCTATGTCGCCGATCAACAATCTCCGATTCGCAGACGAGTCGCCCTCAAGATCATCAAACCTGGTATGGAATCACGCGAGGTCCTCACCCGCTTTGAAGCGGAACGCCAAGCGATCGCCTTGATGGATCATCCGAACATTGCTCGAGTGTTCGATGCGGGTGTCACCCAATCGGCGCAACCCTATTTTGTTATGGAGCTTGTACGAGGTGTACCGCTGATTGATTACTGCGATGGTCATCGGCTGGATATTTCTGAACGGCTAAAGTTGTTCGTCGAGATTTGCAACGCCGTCCAGCATGCTCATCAAAAGGGCATCATTCATCGCGACTTAAAACCGTCGAACATTTTGGTCACGCTGCAAGATGGCCATCCGCTAGTGAAAGTCATCGACTTCGGCGTGGCCAAGGCGATCGGTCAGAGTTTGACGATCAAGACCATGTACACTCGATTTGCTTCGATGGTGGGCACGCCAGCCTATATGAGTCCCGAACAAGCAGGGATGAGCACGGGGGACATCGACACTCGGAGCGACATCTATTCGTTAGGTGTGCTGCTGTATGAGCTATTGACCGGGACGACACCATTTACATCAGATCGGTTACAAAGTGCTGGCTTTGATGAACTTCGTCGCATCATTCGCGAGGAAGAGCCACATCGTCCAAGCACGCGACTCAGCACGCTCAACAACCAGCTTGCTACCACGGTTGCTGCAAACCGCCAACTGGACCTTGCCAAGCTCGCTTCCTCAATGAAGCGAGATTTGGATTGGATTGTCATGAAGGCCTTGGATAAAGATCGAAATAGGCGTTATGCCACGGCCGGATCGATGGCCGAAGATGTTTCAAGATTCCTAATGCATCAGCCGGTTATTGCTTGCCCACCATCGACTTGGTACCGATTTAGCAAGTTCGCGCGTCGCAATAAGGTCGCTATCTCTACTGTGTCGTCAGTCACTGCGGCATTGTTGCTGGGAACAATCGTGAGCGTCTGGCAAGCCCGAGTTGCGATCCGTGAACGCGATGAGAAAGTGATTGCTCTGAACGAAGCGCGAAGTGCGGAAGAGACGGCCAACAAGGCTCGT
>JAGQOY010000393.1 GCA_020427005.1 Planctomycetales bacterium | reverse complement strand
TGACGCTTCGGGTTACTTTTTCAGAAGCCTGCTTGTGGGGACGCATTCGGATTTCCGAGGCAATGCCCGAAGTTTGCAAGCCCAGTCCGAGGGCTGGGTACCAAAGCGTGGAATGCGTGAGGGTCAACGACCTGCCATTTGCCAGTGCAAATCAAGCGACTTGAAAACATTTGAACGGCTACATGTTTTGGTGCGAAATACCACGTATTTCAATGATTTTCGATGGGCCAAGGATTTTTTACAGCGAATATCTTTCGTAGCTCAACCAAGTAGAAATGAACGCCCGGGAAATTCAGTTCAGCTTCCTCTGAAGTTCATTTTGACGGTCGCCAATGAAACTGCTTGAGATATACTGAATGTCCTTTCTCCCCTCATAACCCCCTCACAATCCTTGCTCATAACATGAGTCTTTTGCGGTTTGATCCAGTGCATCCTGATTTTGAGCAACTTGAAACCTTGGTCATAGCCATTGACGGACCTGCAGGCGCTGGCAAGAGCACGGTTGCGATAAAGCTTGCTCAAGCATTGGGGTTTGAATTCCTGGATACCGGGGCCATGTATCGTTGCGTCACATTAGCCGCAATTAGAGCTGGAGTCCAACTTTCAGATCATCATTCGGTCTTTGAGCTCGCTAAGGGCCTTAAAATTGAATTGGGTCGAGCGACCGTTTCGCTCAACGGAGAAGATGTTTCCGAAGCCATTCGAAGTCCTGATGTAACTTCATTAATACAAAGTGTTGCTGACAATATCCAGGTACGAGAGCTACTTTCAAAATGGCAACGAGAATGGTCTCATGGAAAACGCGTTGTTACCGAAGGGCGTGACCAGGGAAGTGAAGTTTTTTACGATTCTCCTTGCAAGATTTTTCTAGTCGCAAGTAGTGAGGAGCGGGCTCGCCGTCGACAGGAAGAGTTGGCGGGTAAGGGAACGCATGTTAGTTTGGAGACAATTCTGGCTCAGCAGAATGCACGCGACCTGCAAGATGCCACTCGACCGGTAGGCGCGTTACGAAAGGCAGAAGACGCAATCGAGTTTTCCACGGACGGACTATCTCTGGAGCAAGTGTGTGAAAACTTGATCCACTTGATTAGGCAGAAGCTAGAACTCCCACTTGTCAATCTTCGAATTTCGACTCCCAAAGTACAGCGGCAGGAATCTTAGTTCATGTCGTTAGTAAGAAATTCGTTTGTCAAACTGTGCTTCTACCGAACGGTACAATATCTTGCGAGGTTCTTCGGGGTAACTCTCTTTCAGTTGCGTTGTTACGGCCGCGAGCACACAAATTTTGACGGTCCCGCACTCATTCTAAGTACTCACCAAAGCCACTTTGATCCCGTGCTTATCGGAGCGACTTTCAATGAGCGTTTGAATTACTTGGCTCGCAAGACGCTATTTAATAGCCGTATTTTCGCGACTGTCATTACATTGCTGGACGCTATTGAACTGGATCGTGATCGCAGCGGAATCGCAGGTCTAAAAGAGACCATTAAGCGTTTAAAATCTGGATCCAAAGTATTGATATTTCCAGAGGGAACTAGATCTACCGACGGAAAAATTGGCGAACTAAAACCAGGTTTTTTGGCAGTCGCTCGTCGCTGCCAAGTTCCCCTACTTCCCGTCGCTATTACCGGCGCCTATGAAGCCTTGCCGAAGGGCACAAAGTTTCCACGAAATGTACCACTGAGAGTTGCCATAGGTCCTCGGGTGGAGTTTTCAGAGTACAGTGAACTATCCGACGATGAAACGCTTTCCCTGCTGTCTCAGAGACTAAAAGAATGCTATGAGATCGCTAAGGGAGCAGCCTAAGCCAAGAAAGTAGAGAGCACTCGCTGGGCAAACAAAAAAACCGGGTACCACGTGGCCCCGGTTGCATTAGAAAACCCGGTTGTATTACCAAAATAGTTCAGCAGTTTGTTACAACTCGTTCTTAGAGTCTACTTTTTGGCGCGGAAGGCTGCATATTCTTCGACGGTAATGGCACCATCGCCATTAGAGTCCGCTCCGTCTGGTTTGATTAACATCTTTTCCCATTCGTTAGCTGTTAACTGCTTATCATTGTTCTTATCATACTTTTCAATTTGTCTCGTGGCCCATTCTATTTCAGAACCACCAATGGCAACATTTGCCACAGAGGTGCTGCTCGAGGACGAACTCTCACCACCACTTGGTCGCGCGCCATCTTCTACTGCCATGAGGCACTCAGTAGCGGTAATCACACCGTCTCGATTCAAGTCATAAGTTAAAAACTCTATGATCTTATCTTCCGTCCAATCCGTTGTGTATTCGTTCATCATGACTTGGCCATCTCCATCTGCATCGGAGCGAGCAAAGAAGTCTGGTAGGCCTTTCACGCTTTTGTCGCTTGACACCATGCGGTAACTTTTGGCACCGCCAAAGCGGTCTTCTGGTGCTTCCTCTTCTTCTCGATTGCCACGATTCCAGCCGTTTTGATCACCACGTTGCCAGCCATTGTTATTGCGTTGGGCAGTTCGCTGATCAGCTTCGTCAACGCGACGTTTGGCATAACGCATGGCCAATTCAATCGCAGATAGTTTTCCGTCTCGATTCCTGTCAAATTGCATGGGATCATCCGACCATCTCCCCCCCAATTCTTCTTTAGTAAGCAATCCATCTCCATTGCGATCGTACCTGCGAACTCTTTCTTCTGCATCCTTGCGGTCACGTTCCTCAACTCGAACCGTGTAAATCTCTCCATCAGCCCCAAACCCAGGAATCGGAGTAGGTTCGGCAGTATTACTGAAGTCGGGAACTAACAGTTGCGGACCTTCGTCAACCGGATCTCCCGAACCTCCACCACGCATCCGTTCCATTTCTTTACTTAGCTCATCTATCGAAATTGGCTTGCTCAAATCGATCTTGGGATTGCTTTGGGCAAGTCGCTGAAGGAAGAATTGTGCTGGCCCCTGAGCCTCATCAGGGTCAATCATGTTATTATTGTTTGCGTCAAATCGACGAATCATATCCGCAGGATTGAAACCACTTCCTCCTGGGCTACCGCCAGGACCACCTCTTGAACCACGGTCTCCTCCTGGAAAACCGCCTCCCGGTCCCCCGGGAAATCCTCCGCCTCCTGGAAAACCACCCCCACGAGAACCACGGTCACTTCCGCCTGGAAATCCTCCACCTCCTGGAAATCCTCCCCCCTGCATACTT
>JAGQOY010000392.1 GCA_020427005.1 Planctomycetales bacterium | reverse complement strand
AACAGTCCCAGAATTGTAGCCAATCCAGTGGTTGGCTTGGCGCCGCTTCCTTGTGGCAGAAAGCATGCAAGGGTAACCGCCAAACTACAGCTCCTGTTTCGGTCAACACATGAAAGCCAAGCGCTCGCCCATAAATACTGGCGACGCCAAAAACACACACCTTGAGGAATTCACCTTGATGAGACTGTCCATCGTACAAGAACTCCTTGCGTAGCAAACAATAAAACCGCGGTATATTCGTGTTGAGTACGGACAACTGCAGATCTCCCTGGTTGATAACCAAACGCTTAGGGACCTTTTTGGATTCAAAGAATGCTCTTGCAAAGTTAGGTTGACGCAAGAAGTGTTGCCAAAACTTGCCTCCTGGAGCGTCTTAGTGTAGCAAATCAAATACACGTTAACGTTACTTGAAAAATTACTAGACCAATCATTGGCCACTCCCTTGAGGCTTGTCGAAGATATCTCGTACATGAGCATATTCTGGTAGTGTCCACAGGCGTTTGTGAACGGACATGGTGGTTAGCTGTTGAGGATTGATAAATAAGAAGTGATTCAACTCCATGGCGTGTTCAATTTGGGACGCGGCGATGGCGGCGTAGTGCTGAACTTGGTTCGTCCGCTGATCATCCTTTAGTGTCGAGTCGTCTAGGCACATGACGGCTGCACGGGCGGCGATGTGCGAACCTTCAATCCAAAAATCCGATGGTTTGTCCGCGAGGATTTTAGGAGCCGCATTGACGCTCTCTTCGAGTTCACCGAGTGCCACGTTCACGGCCAGCAATTTCAATCTTGCCAGGTCAGAAAAAGGATTCTCATCGAGCTCCAACGCACGATTCAAGTCATTCTTAGCTTGAACGAAGTCGTTCGACCGTTCCAGCTCACCGGCTCGATAGAAATATGCCTCAAATAGGTATTCTATTAGCATACGGTTGTCCGAGCGTTTTTCGAGCGCCGTTTCCAACATACCGATGGACCGATTGAGGTAATCCAACGCTTCTTTGTTTCGTCCCAACTTCCCAAGTGCAGAACCTTTGTTGGTAAGGGAAGAGGCCTGATAATAATAGTCGATGCGGACCACATCGTTTTCTGCCAGCTTTTCGTACAAAGCAGCTGCCTGCTCGTACGGATCTAATGACTTTTCGAATTGCCCTTCGGATTGATAGAGGTAAGCTAGATTATTAATAATTCCCGCCTTCGAGCGCAACGTCTCGGTAGAGGCTCGCCCCTCTTTTTCTAGTTGCTCAATTAGGGCTATACCCTGTTGGTAGGCCGTGGCAGCCGCTGCCGGTTGCCCAGTCCTGCGAAGCATGATGCCCTGCGACTTGTAGCCCTCGATGAGCAGATCGATGATATCGCGGTCGTTGGCCGCCAAAGCTCGGCGTGCCGTGTTGATCTCTAGACATCGATTAATGTCCGCTAACGCGCGACTAGATTCAACCTGTTGCAACCAGTACTCTCCTCGCATGGCAAATGCATCTGCCAGCACTTTCATCAGCCCCAAGTCCTGCGGCCGGTTAGCAACTGCTCGCTCCAAAAGCGGAATGGACTTCTCAAAGATTGAGAGCGTTTTGTCACTCGATGTCGCTGTAAGATAATACGCTAGTCCGTTATAACTATTTCCTAGGGTGCGGATCGGTTCTGCTAACAATGGATTCTGTGTCACAACTCTCTCGAGCTCATCGCAAACTGTTTCGAATACCTCGATAGCTTGGGCACTATTGCCTTCGTCCCAATAAACTCGAGCTAGTGAATTCGAGAGACTCGCATAAAGTACTAGTGAATCGGCAGTGAGATTGGGATCGACGTCGATGGGACTCATACCAATGACTTCGAGTGCGGTTTCCAGGTGTTGCCGTGCCTCAGTACGACGATCACTTAGTTTTTCGGTAACCGCCAACCGCCTGAGGGCTTCACTGTACGTTACACACACACCACGATCATTGGTATCCTGTCGATATAGCGCATCCAACAACTCTACAGCCGCAGTTTGCTTGGCTTCGGACTCTTGATCCTGTCCCAAACGAGACAACGCAGTACCCCAAGAATTCATGGCCTTAGCCAACTGAATGTCGACATTTCGGTGAGGCTGTAAGACGCTGGACTTGGCGATAGTTTCAACTTGCTGGCAACAATCAATCATTTGCTCACCATCGCCGATTTCGTCATAAGCCACCGCCAACACGTTGAGCGTCCGCATCTTTTCGAATAGTTGCTCCGGGATTTGATAATCTGCCGATATTAACTGGTCACGTAGGGCGATTGATTCTCGCAGGACGGCCACGGTTTCATCATTGCTTTCAAGCTCCCTTGAAATGGTACCCAATGATTGATACGCGTCGGCAAGTTGGGACTTGAGTTCGTGAGAATCAGGTTGAGTTGTAGTAAAGGCCACGTAGTAGTCTTTGGCTTTACTCAGTAACAGTCGTCGCAGGGCTTGGGTACCTGGTGTTTCGCTAAGTAACGAACCACTACCCGCTACGGCTGATAAATAATCGTCGACTGCGGCCTTAGCATCGAGGAATCTCTGTTGGGCCAGTGCGCTTTGGGTTTGAGCATCATCTCGCGCAGCCGCCGCTACAGTCCACTGCCAAAGTATGCCCAGTATCCCCAATATCGCCGCGGTGACGATGCCTGATGAAAGCACCCAGGCCGAACGGCGACGTTTGGTTTCCTCCGTGGCCCTTACTTGTGCCGCATGGCGTTCTAATCGCGCTTGCTCAAGGGCCGCACGTGTACCTTCCACGTAGTCAGTCACGTTATCAGCCAGCCAGGACGCATCCTGTGGGCGGTCTTCGCGATCAAATTGGAGGCAGCACTTGCAAATCTTCTTTAACTCCTCATCAACTCCTACGGCAATTTCCAGCTGTTGCCAGGTCTCCGCCGTTGGTCCACGCATAGCTAAAGTCAGGATGTCTTGTTCCTGAACAGGACTGTAGAGACGCTTGCCGACGAGTATTTCAAATAAAATGGCACCCAGAGAAAACACATCGCTCGACGTGCCTACCTGCAATTGATCACCTCGTGCCTGCTCTGGAGCCATATAGGCGGGCGTACCAAAAACATCTCCTTGTCGCGTAAGGCTAGAAGTGGCGGTGGCAACTGAACCAGTCGCATTTTCATCCGAGCTTTCGCGATGAGAGTCCGTTTGTTGTGTAAATTCAGTTTCTCCTACGCGTTT
>JAGQOY010000391.1 GCA_020427005.1 Planctomycetales bacterium | reverse complement strand
TTCAAGTCCTATAGAAATGTGACTAGTCCAACTAATGATTCCAAGAAAATTCGGTTGTATTTATCAGCGTCCAAAATATATCCCCCATCGTTTGGCTTCGATTAACTTGCGAGGCCCCGAAATATTCCTTGAAGATCCGGCTCTCAGCGTCCGTAGGACGACGATTGAGCGTACACAAGAAGGATATTTCAATAGCCCGCTCATCATCAGGAATCATCGTGGCAATCCGAGAACTGGCATTATTTACCAAATCAACTTTTGTGCCTTCCCGCACTTGCTTACCGTTCATTAGAAGCAGTCGCTGTGGAATCGTGACTGCGTCTCCTTCGAATTCATCTTCACCACGGTCTCCAAATCTTTTCAGAAAATCCCGACCGTCTCCAAAGACTCGTAATTGCGTAAAAATTGAACTAGTATCGTCGATTGCCGTCAACTTGCAGGCTTGTAGAAGAGCACCAGCAACTTGATCGGGACGCAGCTGAGTTACAGGAAACGCTGCCCATGTGAGTTCATGAGCTTCCGTTATTTCTTCATGAAAGGACCTGGAATCCCTTCGAAAGGCATCGCTGGCTGTAACCAAGCGAATCAACCGTTTGATGTCAAAACCATGGCCTGAAAAATCTCTTGCTAAAATGTCCAGAGCTTCCGGTACGGGGCGATCCAAGGGGATGCTGTCCACAGGCTCTACGAGAGGCTTTGAAAACATTAAGGCCCATACTCTATTGACGATTGCACGTGAGAATGCAAGATTCTCAGGATTGGTAACCCAACTGGCCAGCCTTTCGCGAGACTTTCCGTCTTTTGGTAGCAGCTCTTGGGAAAATGGAACCTGTGGTTCAACGACCTCCTCTTCCTCTTCACCGAGAAACTGAAAGCGATAGGGACGACCATCCTCGATAATGCCGCGAAACGGTGGATCCGCAACCACTGTACCTGCGTAAAAGGCAGCCAAGCCATGGAAATGTTGCTGCACACCTGGTTCTATGCGTGCATCGGTGACGAAATTGATCGTGCCCAAAAAATCATCATGACACTGTACACAATCGATGCGTTGTGCCAAGAATGCTCTAGCAGTTCGACCCGCTAAGCGAATTGGATCGCTCCGCCGCCGCTCTGCCCCTTCGTCCATTGTGGCCGTAACAAAATTAACAGCTGGTGTATCAGTCCACAGTCCCTGAGCCGAAATCATGTCTCGGACTATCTCATCGAATCCAACATCATCATTGGCTAGTTGCTCAGCAAGCCACGTGTTCAACTTGCGGCGCCGAAACAGCAAAAATGGTCCGTTGTCAGTACCCACCGCTGCACGCACGAAACGCTGCGAAAAATAATCGCTCCAGCGAGGATCTGCTAACAAGACATCCGTCCACCAATTCAGCTGCTCATTCGACTCCACTAACTCAAAGGCACGTATCTCCTCAAGCGACATACCGCTTCCTATAAGACCCAAGGAAAGTCGGCGGGCCACCGTCAGGTTGTCAGCTCTCTGAACCGGCTCAATATGAGCTGACGCAATTGAACTACTGATTGAGCCATTCAATTCCTGTAGGGTCGCTTGGAAACTATCGTCAGCATAATGCTGTTGATAGAGCTCCGGGGATTTGATCGCCGGTCGTTGCTGAAGTGTCATGATGGCTGCGCTCGCCATGGTCACGCCTACCAGCACGACGCCTAAGCTTCGTAGCCAAAATGGATACATCTTGCCAACTCCCCACAAATGAGCGTAGCCAAACTTTCACCTATTAATTGTAGCCTGTTGTTTGCTGCCAAAGTGTGTCTATTACAATGTGCAGGTGAAACGTTCTTCACAGCGTATCAAAAAATGAAGTATTAGGAGTGTCGAGCGAAAGCTAGGGAATGGCCATTCCTTTTTAGTGAAAAAAAACCTAGTCCTGGTCGTTGACCAACTGCGTCGGTTCTTGGTTCTTCGTGAACTTCGCTACCATATTGGAAAATGTACCAACGAAGTTTTGGACTAACTTGCTCTCCCAAAATGTGCAGGTCCACGCCTTTGGTTCTGGTCCATCCATTTTTGCCAGTCCACGCCGGTCGCTTTGGGAGGAACATCAATTTCATGGCAGTGGAGTTCTATCAATCCACTGCTCGACCTACGCAGGCAATACGCAGGTAGGCAAGAATTCCACCGTCATATTCAGGCTCCTTCGGCCAATTATCTGGCGGGAAAAATTCTAAGAAGTCTGCGTATATCAGCCACACACCCTGTTTTCCATAATGCTCGTTTTGTGGAACTAACCATCGCAGGTCTCCCGAGATTGCTTTGTGCACTATGGTGAACGTGTCTACTTTTTCACCTAACGGCGGATACCAATTGGCAGTGACTAACGGCAATTCATCTTGATTCCCATCAAGGGATATGAGAACTACCGAGGCAAAATCATTGTCTACCCCTTTTCCTGGATCGATGCCACCGTATCGTTGTTCGCGATCAATTCCATGCATGGTCAATAAAAATGGCAAGTTTGGCCAAAGCCATTTTTGCTCCGGGCGAAACAGCGATTTGTTTTTAAGGTGGTGGTTCGCCATCAAATACAAACCGCATTTTTAGTGTCGCGGTTTCCGCTGCCGCCAAATCTACGGCAATTAGAGAGAAACAGATGGCTACGGATGTACGCATCATCTTCAAGGCCTCGGTTATTAGTGGTTCCAGGCTAGTCGTGTACGGCGGTTTTGGAATACCGCGTCAACAGACGGGTAGACGGGTAGATCTAGACGGACTGGAAGTCCGTCTTACCCACAAACATTTAACCGTGGAAGTCGGTCCTACTCACAAACATTTAACCGTGGAAGTCGGTACTACTCACAAACATTTAACAGTAGTAGTCGGTCCTACTCACAAACATTTTTTTTAAAGGTGGAAGTCGGTCGTACTCACAAAACGTAAAACTGTGGAAGTACCAACTGACAATAGGTATGATGGTGAAGGTCGGTTCTAGTCAGAAGCCGAATGACGGTGAAGTTCGAGTCTTCACACAAACCGTATGACGGTAAAGGTCGAATCTTCTCACAAACCGTATGACGGACTTCTAGTCCGTCCAATTCATCGTTCATCAGCATTTTCACCAAGTTAGTGACGACTCCAAGTTCTTCGTAAGCGCACAGCAGCGGCAGGTGGGAGGCAACATCAGCTACTCGTAGAAGAGGTCGAGGGTGCCTTCCCGGTATC
>JAGQOY010000390.1 GCA_020427005.1 Planctomycetales bacterium | reverse complement strand
GGTTACTAATCGTCCACAGGATTTTGTAAATCGAGTTTTTCATCAACCTGCTAGTGACCTGACATCCCGAAAAAACACCCCATCCGGGGTGACTCAAAAAACGATTTCCGATGTAGAAAACACAGGTTATTGGTGACTTTTTCAGGCCACCACCCAGGGTACCCACCCCCAACAAATACCAGACATGCGATCAAAACGCTTGAATTCCCAGAAAGGTGCTATTTAGATGAACGATCCAAAGGTACAAGGCACTGTCCATTTGATCGAAGAAACCAAGTCCTTCGGTCAAAAGGGGTTTCGAAAACGCTTAGTAGTGCTCGAGCAACCGGGTAGCAGGTTTCAGAATTTCATTCCCGTCGAATTTCTTCAAGACGCCTGCGATCAAGTCGACGCACTGCAGCTCGGGGACGAAATCGAGGTTACTTACCGGTTAAGTGGCCGAAAATGGCAACGAGATGCGAATAGCGAAGTAAAGTTTTTCCTCAGCTGCGAAGCTTCCGCATTTCGATTGCTGGGAGACCGAGCCCCTGATTCGATTGGAGGAACGGACGTCGATCCCAATGCTCAATTTGACCAAGCTGCGTTTGAGGACGACGACGAGATCCCTTTCTAACACGAATCTCGGTAAGACCCATGGGTGATTTATTGGATCTTCCAGAGGCTGTTGGTAGCTCGAACGTAAAGCGCATTATCGGCTACTGCGGGAGTCCCCAGCACTTCATCCCCCAACTCGTATTCGCCAATTAACTCGCCCGCTTCTTCGCTGAGCTTGACAACGAAACATTTTCCGTTCATCGCAAACGCATACAGTGTGTTACCCGCCACCACAGGAGTGGCCCAAAACTGCCCCGCATCGGGCAGCCGAGCTTGCCATTTCAGCTCGCCATCGGCACAACACACTAAAACGCTTCGATTGAGCCCTACGACGCCGAATGGTGTCACCACCAAGGAAGACGAACTTGGATTTAGGCGAGCTGTCTCCCAATTCAATGTCGGAACCGTATTTGCCGAGGCCAATTGAAAAACCTTCAAACCTCGTGCGGGTAGGTATAGATTTCCTGCCGTGCTGGTAGCACTCGCGACTGAGGAACAAGGCACATCAAGCCTCCAAAGCTCCGAACCCGACTTGGGATCCAAAGCCACACAATTATCTAGCCCGTGAACAATCACTATGTTGCGGCCATCGCTACACTTTGCCGTGCGTGGCGACGCCCAATTTGCCTTTCGAGGCCGAACGTACTCCCAAAGCCGCTCACCAGTAATGGCATCGTAAGCAGCCGTAAATGCATCCGTTTGGCATTCGACGCTAACCACTACCGCTCCATCGACGACGAGGGGAGAAGAACTCATTCCTACGTCATTTCCCGCTAGCGGGTGATCGGCAACCAAACTTCGATACCACTGGATATTCCCGTCTAGATCGTAACAGATTAGGTCATTACTGCTAAAAAATGCAAATACCCTCTGACCGTCTGAACATGGGGTGGGCGCTGCGTTAGCGCTAGTTGGGTGGCAATAGGGCCTGCCGGTTGCTTTTGTACTTCGCTGCCAAATGACCTCTCCCGTCTCAGCTTCCAGGGCAAAGAGGTGCATCCAACGCCCCTCCATCCCGGAACTGCTGGTCGTAAATACACGATCGCCAACCACAATTGGACCGCTTACAGAACGCCCGACCAAAGAGGTCCGCCACGCAATATGCTCATTCGATTTGCCAGAAAATTTCTCTGGGGGAGTTTGTTGGCTCGCTGCCGGATTACCCTGATTGCCGAGAAATCCACGCCAATCATCTGCTTGTAGGTCGGCACGCACGATCAGTTGCCATACCAACATAGTTAAAAGAAATCGTTTTCCAGTCATGGGAATATTCCAAGCGTTAACGAATGCCAAATCCAAAGGTTTTCAAAAGCCAAACAGGAACAATCAACTCACATGATCACTCCGTTGCCAGGTCGACTCGAAATCCGGTCTCGTCACAAAACCTAAGTGCGAACAAGAAATCTTGAGCCCAATCTTCGGTTTGTTCATTCTGGCAAACCTTGAGCATAACTGTGTTTACACCGGAGTTGAGCCGCACCGATGCAACATATTGATCTAGCTGCCAGCCGGTGTGATAGACTTCACGCCCGACAACCTGCGTGCCATTTACCCAAACTTTAATTGCATTGGGAGTTCCCACGCGAATTTCGCAAGCAAGCTCCTTGGGACTGCGAATCTCCGTATGGGCGTAAACCACAGCCCCCTTGGCGTGATCAAAGACCGCGTTCAAATCAACGGCACCGTCAGCCGAAGCTGTAGAGGCCTTCCGCCAAGCGACTTGCTTTTCCTTTCCAGCTAGCTCTTCCTGAAATCTTAGGGCTCCTTGGGCATATTGCTTTTCTGGCTCATAACCGACGTCGAATCCAGATTGCCCGGAGTTCTCAAACGGCCCAACAACTTGCCATTGAGCCACAAAACCAAAATGCCTAAGCAGGTCGGTTTTTGTTCCCAGTTCCTCCAATTGTTTTGCTATATCTTGAGTCTGAGCCGGTAATCGTGCCGCATTTAACAACTCTCCCAGAGCTTTCACTCGCTGATCAGCAGACATGGCTTCTCCAGCCTGCTTTAGCCGAGCCAGCCGCTGATCAATGGCCTCATAACGCAGCTCCAAGCATGGATCATTGATCATCTTATCCAACATTCCTTCTCGAGCAGATGGATGACCGCGAGTCAGGAAATCTACTGCCCAGTAACGCGCATCCGCGTTCTCGTTGGGTGCCTCGACCAAACTGCGCAACACGGGTCGCGCCGCTTCAGGATTCCGATCGGCAATGGATTGTGCTAACGACAATAGCCAATTCCTAGATTCACTCGGAGCCTCGCGAAGCGCATTTAGAATCGATGGCAGCTCGACAGATCCATCCGCCTGCAATGTACGAACCGCAGCCGCAGCTTCCACCTGCGTTACTCCAGGGGAAAGCAGAACTTTCAATGGCTCTTGCGCAATGGCAACCAATCCGGCTTCAAAGGTCAAGCTGCACAGGAAAACGATTGCAATGGTACTTCTCAACACCAAACTACTCCTCATTGCTGGAATTCTGGATTGCTGCAATTCTGGCCCATACACCAGCCAATCTACGAGAACACGTTTTAATCTGTTTAGGCGAGCGGCAGGAATAAACGTCCCAACCCGAAACGTAAGTGAGGGATTCTTGTTCGG
>JAGQOY010000389.1 GCA_020427005.1 Planctomycetales bacterium | reverse complement strand
GATAATTGTTCGGTCCCTCGCTTACGCTCCTACGCTTCGGGTTAGGATTGGTAGATTTTTTTCTGCCGCTCGCCTTAGGAGTGTGTTAATCGTACGACTCTAACGATCATGTCAAGCGTGCCCTAATAAAGGCACGCATTTAGGAGTTTGGAGGTGCGATACAGACAAGCTCTTCGTGACGATTGGGGCCTTTGCCAACTCCTACGCGAAGATAAATTCGCCCTTCACAAACCGCAGGACTAGCATAGCAATCTGAACCCAGCACGTTCTCAGCTAGTGACTCAAAGCGTTCGCTACGGGCTTGAAAAACGAATGTCTTGCCGTCAAGATTTGTGACGATAATCTTCTCACCTACCGCCACCGGAGAGGCGCTAAACGAACCTCCAAGTCGTTCCTGCCATTTCTGTTCTCCCGTACTTAGGTCCCAACAGTATGCGATGCCATTGTCACTGATCCCGTAAACATAATCGCCTACGATAATTGGAGAAGGTTCGTAAATGCTCGTTTTGATTTTCCAGACTGTCTGGCCGTTGGGATCCAGACAAAGTGTTTCCTTTTCCGGATAACCACCCGAAGCAACAATTCTTTCGCCGTCTGTGACGACTGTTCCACAGGTTGTTTCTCCAGTGCCGCTTACTTGCCAGTTTTCCTTGCCAGACACAGGATCGTAGCTTGCCACTTTACGGCAGCCGGCAACTAACAGCTGGTCTCGACCACCTACCGAAGCAACGCAGGCAGTAGAATGGGAATTCATGGCCGGTCGCGGAGTTCGCCAAGCAATCTTGCCACTTTGGTTATCGCATGCAACCAGATAGCCACTACCTTGATGGTCACAGGCTAAGATCACTAGGGACTTGTACAGAATTGGCGACGGTGCAAAACCGAACTTGGAGTCAAATGGCCCAAGTGCGGTTTGCCAAACCTGCTCACCTTGCAAATCGAGTGCGGTTAGGAAGATCTGGTCAGCACTATAGGTGGCGGCATAAATATGAACTCCATCGCAAGCAAGTGTACTATTGGCGTAACTCCCCTTGGGGTGGATTCGAGACTGATCGACCCAGCCAGAGTCGTGAACTACCGTTTCCCAAGTCAGCTGGCCGCTGAGCTTATCCAAAGCCAATACCGATTGCTTCTTCTTCTGCTCGTCAGCTGTTAGCAGAAAAACAAGGTTACCAAAAACAATGGGCGAACCATGCCCGCGACCTGGTAGCTGGCTCTTCCACAATACGTTTTGCGAGGCATCCCAGTGGATTGCAATTGCCTGTTCAGGAGCCAAGCCGTCGTTACCTGGACCGCGCCAAGCCGGCCAAGTATTTGTGAAATCAACTTGTCCGGTTCGAACCTCAACTCCACTCGAGTCCAAAGTTATTGGAGCAATTGGATTGCTTCGCCTGCATCCCAAAATGAATAGGCAAAAGCACCCCGAAACGATCCACCAATTCCGAGCAAGGAGCATTGGAATTACCTTCCTTTAGCATGCAATTTGAAAAGTTATTGTGCGGAAGTAGCTATGGCTTTCACATTGTATCGCGAACGCCCCAATCAAAGACTGGGTAGCCTAGGTAGACTTTGCGAATGGCGAATGTGAATTCTGTTGTGCGGAATGGATTAACTATCTCTTCCATTCCAATTTTAGACGAAATGACGATTGGGCGGACAACTTACTGTGGGAGGATGATATGCGTCGACGATCGCAAATGTTCCAAGTATTCTTACTTTTGTCCTCCATTTGCGCCGGGGCGATAGCCCAAGAATACGGCACAGATGCGTATTTTATCAGTGATCGTGGTTCTGCAAATTACATGACAGCTTTTGCAGATTCGTCACCGAGCGACAAGGCATCAGAAAGTACCCCGCCAGTAGCTGTAGCTGCTCCCAAAGCAGAGGCTCCCCCACCAAAATCGTATCCCGATTATAAGATCACGGGCTTCTTTCAGTTAGACAGTATCTACTTCGGCCAATCTTCAGCAAGCCAAGCCACATTGGGCGACATACAAGACGGAACTGGATTTCGACGTGCCCGTCTGGCTGCGACTGGAAATATCAACGAACGTTCCACCTATATGTTCGAGATGGATATTGCTCAGGGGCAAGCTCGATTTGTAGATGTGTGGGGTCAAGTAGCCGATACGCCGCTAGGCAAAATGAGAATTGGACGCTTCCGTCAACCGTTTGGCATGTCCGAATTGACCTCCATACGCGAGCTGCCATTCCTAGAGCGCCCGGTTACATTTGCATTGGCTCCTTTCCGTCAAACGGGGCTGATGTTTTTTGATACTGCTTGCGATGAAAAAATGACTTGGGCCGTATCGGGTTTTCGTACGGTATCAGACAACTTTGGCAATGTATACGGGGACAACGGAGGCTATGGAACTGCGGAGCGTTTAACCGGCTTGCTAATCGACAATGGCGACTGTGGATTAGTCCACCTCGGTATTGACCATAGTTATCTTGATCCCGCCCGCAACGAAATCCAGCTCGCGAGTCAAGACCAAGCTTTTGTTGGTCAAAACCCACTATTCGGCCCTGGGGGTCTGAGCGTATTACCACTTATTTTCGTACCACCATTTGTCAACACAGCTGCCTTTCCAGTTGACAATATGAACCACTACAATGCTGAAGCGGCTATTTCATTAGGTAATGCTTTGGTTCAATCCGAGTACAGGTGGTCAGCGATCAAACTCCCAGGTGGCCAGTCAGCTACAGTGCACGGGGGCTACCTTACGGCCCGTTGGGTACTTACTGGAGAAACAATACCCTACAATCGCCAGGGCGGAGTCTTTGGGCGAGTAAAACCAGCCTGCCCGCTAGATCTTTGTAAGGGGCAGTACGGTGCTTGGGAAATCGCGTCACAGTTGAGCTCCATCGACCTAAATCCACTGTTTGGATTGGCTGGTGTTACCGGCCCAACCCGCCGTCTGAATTCCGCATCTTTGGGTCTGAACTGGTATTGGTTCAACAATGCCAAGGTGCAAATGGAGTGGATTAACGGAAATCTGGCGGACCCAGTTCAGGGCAAAAGTGTGACCAACACCTTTGCTTCAAGAATCCAATTCGATTTCTAGAGTCGGCCACTACATTTCGTGGCACGCATTAGCAGGGTGATGAAAAAGTCGATTTGCAAAATCTTGTAGACGATTAGTAACCCGAAGCGTCAGAGCGTCAGCGAGGGGCTGGGCACGTTCCCTCGCTGACGCT
>JAGQOY010000038.1 GCA_020427005.1 Planctomycetales bacterium | reverse complement strand
CCTGGCGCGTCATGTTCGTCTGCCATCTCGGTCGCGACTGCCCAGAGATGGACTGTGAAGTGATCTTTGAGACTAGTGAATGGAAGAGTGTTTATTCGGTATTGGGGCGTAAGATCCCTGAGCAAGGCTGCCCGAGTTTGAATGAGGTTGTGCGCGCGATTGCACAACTGGGTGGATTCATCGACCGACCAAAAGACAATCCAGGCACCCAAACGCTTTGGGTAGGATTGCAGCGAGCCTACGATCTGTCCAACGCATGGAACTGTTTTGGACCGGGAGCTAAAAATTTTTCGACTTCCTGATTTGTGTTGTATAACGAGCCAAGCCTGGGAGGGTAAGTTGCCAGATCCGTGAGCGCGCAGTTGCAGTACTTCGTGAGCACACCGTTGAGGTACTCCGTGAGCGCCCCTTGTCAGTACAAAATGTAAATCCAGAGATCAGCAAGTCGCAATAGGCTTGCATCATTCTTCCAATTCGAAAATCACGGGCCACTGGTAACTTTTTATCAGAATCGTCCTGATCTCAGCGCCGTTCCCGACGATTGTGACAAATTCTCTCTGTCAATATTCCTATTCGGTTGCGCGATCCTCAAGCGTTGGATTAAACAGACGGTCAGGATAATCCTTTATGAGATATAGCAGGCGATCTAGTTGACTTGTTGCACCGTCCCATACCCTGAATGAAGTCGGATCGTAATACAGCCAACCACTCGACTTGCCACCATAGGACCAGCGAACTCGTGTAGGTCCAGCCTCTAAGTCCAATTGACTTCCGTCTCCGTTGTAATTGTCATTCCGATACAGTTCGAACACTTCGCCTTGCCCGTTCAGGACCTTACCTTGTCGCGGATAGAAGGTGTATCGATAGCTGACTCCTCTTTGTACATCGTTCTCGGGAGTCTGGCGATCAAAGGATTCGATAAATTCAAATACGGCTACACCGTTGGCGTCATGAGTAATGGCTGTACTGTTTTCGTACTGCACTAACCCGGCAACTCTGCTTCGTGACTGGTTTCTCTGTGGCTGCGCACCATTCTCCGCCAGCCGCACTTTGGGCTGCTGTTCACTGGCTGCGAAATCGGACAGTTTTAAAGGGTTATTCTGAAAATAGCTATCAGAGACCGGATGGACATTCATATGCTTGGCGTCATATGTAATCGCCCCTAGACCTGAATCAATAGGACTCCACTGAAGTTGGATACTACCACACTGCAACGTAGACCACCGATCTTCTGCATGACCATCGGATAGTTTGGCAAATAGTTTGGCGCTGCCCGAAGTTTCTTCACTTCCATTCGTTGGCAAAAACCGCCACGCATAGGTAACACCCAAGACGCCGTTACCTGTTGCATTACCAAGACTAAATGGATTGACAAAGCGAACCACTGCGACTCCTTCTCGTGATACGCAGACTAAGATGCTTCTCGAGTACACTACGTTGGTCTCGATAGACAGTTCTTCCGTCTGGCATAGCGCCGACTTGGCTAGAAGAAGACACGCAATCACAGCTACTCGGCGAGGCAAAATTACAGTCCTGTTGCAATAATGAGACCCGACCGTCTATCGGAGAGAGAGGTCATTCCGTTTAAGGATAACGAAAGATCAATTGTTGAATCAACCTAACTCATCTCATTCGGTGACGTGGCTCTGTCCTGCCAATTGCACCGATAGCATTCGGGTAGTTCGAGGTTTCGATCTCCACTGAGCGACAGCATTTCGAACGGAACCCCAAGAATTGGGATGACAAGCAACAATTACGGAAAAGAAATCGACCACCAAATGGAGAAAAAAACTGACTTCCCTATCCAAGTACTTTAGAATAGCACGATAATTTCCCGGGTCCTCGTTAACCAGAAGTGAAGATTTCTACCCAAGAATCTGTCCAGATTTGCCCTCCCACTGTGCACTATAGCCACGTTTGTAACCTCGCCTTTTGGATCGAGAAGATTTTATGCGAACTCGAATCCTCGCAATTCTGATCACATGCAGCACCTTCAACGCTTTGGCTATCGAGCCGCCCGAGGAAGTTCCGTCTGGCCCTATCCCCAATGAAGTGCGGAGCTTGGTAACTCAATTCTGCGCTGACTGTCATACCGGGGATGCTCGGGAAGGCAGTTTCTCATTTGACTCCTTAATTCCAACCGAGTCGGATGCGGCATTGGTCACGGACTCTCTCGAGAACCTCCAGGCAGAACGGTGGTACAAAGTTCTGAAACAACTCCAAGCCGGTTTGATGCCTCCCGCAGGAGAACAACGTCCGTCGCCGAATCAGCTGAACGCTTTTGCGGAGTGGATCAAATACGGTGGCATGGGCCTCAGTCGTGAGCAACCCGATCCAGGCCGCGTGACACTAAGGAGGCTAAATCGTGTCGAGTATCGAAATACGATCAAGGACTTGCTCGGTGTAGATTACGATACCGATGCAAACTTTCCGGCCGATGATACCGGACATGGTTTCGACAACATTGGCGACGTGTTATCCATGTCTCCGTTACTATTTGAAAAGTACGTCAATGCCGCGTCAGAGATCGTTGAAGCGAAAGTCCCACTCATAGCGGGCGTCATCCGGAAATCGACAATTTCCAGTGATCAGTTCCGGTTGAACCTGGCTTCTCTGATACAGCCAGAGGAAAATTCTGGTCGTCGCACGCGGACTAGCACCAACAGTGGCTCCAACCGCAACCGTTCGCTTGAACTCTCGTACTACCAAGAGGCTTCTGCCAAAGCAGCCATGTCTGTGCCCTTTGATGGTGATTACGTCGTTCGTTTTCGTTTGGCCGCCATCGAACAGTACGTGGACGATCAATTTGACGACAACCGTTGCGAGCTAACCCTGAAACTCGATGAGAAAGAATTACTGCGCAGGGAGTTTGTAAGACAAGGCAGCAAGGATTTCGTTTTTGACTATGAACTGCATTTAGAAAAGGGCGACCACGAACTGAGTGTGGCCATTTTGCCGTTGACCGATTCTCGCCAGGTTCGAAACCTCCGCATTCGAGTCGATGGAGTGGACTTGGTAGGTCCTGCTGATCCAGCATTTTTCGTAAAACCCGATGGCTATGACGATATCTTTCCGCGAGCGGTACCTGACGACTTGATTGAAAAACGGGCGCATGCCGCTGAGTTGCTGCGCAGTTGGGCCACTAAGGCCTTTCGACGGCCTGTTGAAGAAGGTGATTTGAATAGTCTAGTGCAACTTGCCGAACAGGTTTACTTGAGTGGTGGTACCTTCGAAGAAGGCTTTGCCAAATCTCTTACGGCTATTTTGGCGTCGCCACAATTTCTGTTCCGCGAAGAACGGCCAATAGATAACGAGTCACCTTTCCCGTTGATTGATGAATATGCGCTGGCAAGTCGCTTGTCTTATTTCTTTTGGTGCAGCCTGCCCGATCAACAGTTAATCAATTTGGCTAGCCAGGGTCAGTTGCGAGCAAATCTGGAAAATGAGATCGACCGCATGCTGCGAGATGAGCGGGCAAACCGATTCTTTAGCAACTTTGTTGGACAGTGGCTGCGAGCGCGTGTCATCGATTCGATTCAGATCAGCACTCAAGCGGTACTGGCACGCGAACCCAAAATACGCGATCCTGAGCGAGAAGCGAACCGTCAGCAATTCTTCGAGCTATTCCGCAAGGGTGCTGGGCGAACAGCAGAAGAGGAAGCCTTGTTGGAGCAAGTACGCGAAGCCATTCGCCGTGGAACGGGTGGGTCCACTCCCTTTGAACTAACACCCGAATTGCGTCAGGCGATGCGGCTAGAAACGGAGATGTTGTTCGGACACATCGTTCAAAAAGACCACTCGTTGATGGAGCTACTGGATAGCGATTACACGTTTCTCAATGATGTTCTTGCCAATCACTATCAAATCGATGGCCTTGAGAAAGTTGACGGCAGTGAGATGCGGCTCGTCAACTTACCCACTCAAAGTGTGCGTGGAGGGATATTAACGCAGGGAACCATGCTGGTCGTAACCTCGAATCCAGACCGCACATCTCCTGTGAAGCGTGGCTTATTCATTTTAGAGAACTTGCTAGGTACGCCTCCTCCAGCGCCACCCCCAAACGTTCCCTCGCTTGAGGATGTGGCAGCGGGCACGAAACCTCGATCGTTGCGTGAAACACTCGAGATCCACCGCGAGAACGCACTTTGTGCTTCCTGCCACGATCAAATGGATCCGCTGGGATTGGCTCTAGAAAACTTCAACGCGCTCGGCAGATATCGGACTCAAGAGTTGGATCAACCGGTTGACCCGAAAGGTGTGCTAGCAACGGGTGAGGCGTTTGAATCGGTGACCGATCTCAAAACCGTCCTGGTTGAGAAAAGGCACAGCGATTTCTATCGTTGCCTTACCGAAAAGTTGTTAACTTATGCACTTGGGCGATCCGTCGAGTATACGGACGCTCCGTTGGTTGACCAACTGACTGAGGAACTTGAAACGACTGGCGGTAGGCCTCAGGTATTGATCAAGAGTATCGCAAATTCCGCAGCCTTTCAGCGAACTCGTAAGCCCGTATCGCGAACTGGAGACTGAAAATGATTGGGAAAATCAAAACTCGGCGTGCTTTTTTGCGCGGTGTGGGCACTTGCATCGCATTGCCGGCTTTTCATTCACTACCTGCTACGTTGGGAACGGCAGCTGAAAGCACTGTGGGGCTAGCAACCACGCCTTCCGGCGCTCCTCTACGTTCGGCGTTCTTATTTTTTCCAAACGGCGCTATTCCGCGTTCATTTTGGCCTCAAGGGGAAACCGGCAACAACTATTCGATTAGCCCCACACTTGAACCTCTCGCCGAATTGCGAAACAAATTCCAAATCGTCAAAGGACTGGACAACGTATCGGCCGAAGCTGGACCTGATGGCGGCGGCGACCATGCACGCGGCAATGGCACGTTTCTCACTAGCGTTCGAATCAACAAGAGCGCGACCAATATTCGGGCTGGTATCTCCATCGACCAAGTCATTGCCAATCGGATCGGCCACCTAACTCGTTTTCCGTCCATCGAACTGGCCTCAGACCCAAGACGGCAATCCACGGGCTGCGATTCGGGTTATTCCTGTGCCTATCAGTTCAACATTTCTTGGAAGTCCGAATTTACGCCAATGGCCACCGAGCACAATCCGCGCATGGCTTTTGAGCGAATGTTCGGCGTCGGGTCAGCCGACGAGCGCCTGCAAAACCTCAAACGACGCCGCAGCGAGCAGCGCAGCGTGTTGGATTACGTTCTGGATAATGCTCAGGCCATGCAAAGGCGGCTGGGCCAGCAGGATCAGCGCAAGCTGGATGAGTATTTGTCAGGTGTTCGTACCCTCGAGAAACAGATTCAGCGCGCCGAATCGTTCGGTGATCCCGATATTTCCGGAGTGCCAACACCTGATGGAATTCCTCAATCACATGAAGAGTACGTCGAAACCATGTTTGAACTGATGGCCTTAGCCTTTCAAACCGACTCGACTCGGGTGGCATCACTCATGATGGGACATGATGGTGATAATCGATCTTTCGACTTCATCAACATTTCAGAAGGTCACCACGATCTAACGCACCATCAGAACCGAGAAGAGCGTATGGTCAAGGTGGAACAAATCGACCGCTGGTATGCTCAACAATTTGCTAAATTTGTCCGACGACTGGACTCAATCACTGATGTCGATGGCCAAAGCGTGCTCCATAACTCGATGATCCTTTTTGGAAGTGGCAACGCTGATGGAAACCGACACACCCATACGGATCTGCCTCTAATTTTGGCTGGCAGCGCCGGTGGATCTTTCACGCCGGGCCGTTTCGTCGATCACGGCGGGGTACCATTAGCCGACTTGTACCTCAAGTTTGCGGCCCTGAACGGTTTATCTGACATTACGGAATTCGGTGATTCCAAAGGCGTCCTGCAAGACGTGTGACCGCGTCTTACAAATTTGACCATAGAAAAATTTCGAAGGGGACAAGCGTGAACGTCAAGCTATTGGTTTTGGCACTTTGCGTCTATCTAGCCATTTGGACGAATCATGGCTGTGCTCAAGAAGTGACGGCCATAGACCCCACAGGAAAATGGACCTGGGAACAAGCTAGTTTTGGCGGCAATATGAGCCGACAAGAGTTAGAAATACGACTTGAGAATGGTCAAATCGTTGGGTCGCTCACCTCTCATTTTTCGAATCGCCCCACGCGACAAATGGATATCAGTAACGCCAAACTTAGCGGTGATAAGCTGTCGTTCGATGTGGTTCGAGAATTCAATGGTAATGCGTTTACAACCAGCTACGAATGCGTCATTGTCGGCGATGAGCTTGGTGGAATCAGTTCTTCGGAATTCGGCGGTCAGGTCCGCGAAGTGGATTTCGCGGCGCGACGTGAAAAGCCCTCAGCCGCTACGGCAACCAACCCCGTAGCGGATACCGCGACAGCAGATTCCACGCAGACTTCGATCAACCTGGAAGGCGATCCCCTTTTAGCTCCCGGTCGGGTTCCGGAACCGGGTCCTGAAACGGATAGCCCGTACCGACCGCTACCCATCCTGCCAGGCGGTATCGTTGTTCCTCTGTACCCAGCCGAATCCAAGGAATTGAATCTTGATCGCATCAGGGAAGCCGAAAAGTACTCGATGAGCCGCAACTCGCCGGGACGTATTCAAAGTATTGTCAATATCCATAATCCGTCGATTGAGATTCATCGCGCTGACGGATCGATTAACACGGGAACCTGTGTCATCCTAGCTGCCGGAGGCGGGCACCGCACGCTAAACGTAGGCACCGAAGCAGCCGACTTTGTCCCCTTTTTTTATAACTATGGCGTCAACTGCGTGATCCTACGCAACCGCTTGCGCAATGACGGTTACGAAGCGGAAACCGATGCAGTCAATGATGCCCTTCAAGCGATTCGTATGGTTCGTGCTCATGCAGAAAAATGGGGAATCCAGAAGGATCGAATTGGCATCATCGGCTTTAGTGCCGGAGCTGAATTATCTGGTCCGGCTGCAATTCAGTTCGAACAGTTCGACAAAGATCATGCTGACGAGACAGGTGCTCTAGCCGGAATTTCATCACGCCCCGATTTTGTCGGTTTGCTTTATCCAGGGCCAACCCCTTTCACGCGAGATCCAGAAACCGCAGTGCCCCGCAATGCCCCACCTTCATTCGTTGCCACGCCTGGATCGGGAGATCAAGTGCATGCCAAATGGGCCATGGATTACTTCCGCGCTATGCTAGACGTGGGCATTCCGAATATTGAATTACACGTTTACGGTAACGGTGTGCATGCTGGTGGATTGAAAGACCGGCAGGGCGCACCGTTGGGCACCTGGCAGCAACGGTATATTGATTGGTTCCGAGATCTTGGGTTTTTGACGAGCCCAGACCAGCAAACCAAAGCCGCGGCCGATACCGCCGCATTCTTAGCCACTCCTCAACGGAGAGGTCGACGCAATCCGTAGGCAATTCGCCCAACACGCATCCATATTGGATGAAGCCAGGAGTCCCTCTTTAGTCACAATTCGAAGTTGGTGGCAACTATCATTGCGCTGTAGTACTAGTTTGTCGTTGACCGGCTTGTTGATATAATCACAACCCGAAACGTCAGTGAGGGATAGGCACTAGTCGTGGCAAGTACAGAAAGTCAGTCCCTCATTCACCGGCTTATGGATCTATTCGAGATCGACATATTCATTGTGAATCGAAGGCCGTCTGGTCTCGGTCAATAGGCGATGCCTTGCAAACTCGTGGGAATGCATCAAGCGTACGGAACTTTACCCAACGCCGCGTGGTACGTAGTCGATAACTGCGGCAAAAATGTTGAGGTTCTCGCGGTCAAAAATCGACCAACCAAGAAAACGCCAGGCTTCACTCCCAACAAATGCGTGCGACTTCTCCCGCTAGAGTATTTTGGCCCAGTAAACTGGAGTAAGTTGACCCCGACCTAATCCTAAGTGACAGAATCAGGCTTCTATTGTGATGGCTTGTGATATAGCAGCCAATAGGTCACGGGTATCACGAACAGGGTGAACAGCGTGGAGGCAATCAACCCGAATATCAACGACCAACCAAGCCCTGAGAAAATGGGGTCTAAGGTAATGGGCACGGCGGAGAACATGGCCGCTCCGGCGGTCAGTAAAATGGGACGCAAGCGGACAACACGGCTTTCTAAAATCGCATCAAACAATGGGCGCCCCCGAGCGACGGCCTGTTCCATGAAGTCTACCAAGATGATCGAATCGCGAGTTACAATCCCTGAGAGTGCGATCATGCCAATCATGGCTGTAGCTGTGAAAAATACTGGATCAGGGTATCCACCCACCGGTGAACTCATGATGGCGTTCAACAAGTAGAATCCAGGCATGACTCCTAAAACGGTTAAGGGAATAGCCAACATGACAATCGTGGGAATGATGAATGATCCCGTTTGAGCGACCAGAATGATATAGATCATTAGCATGGCCGCACCAAATGCCAGCCCCAAGTCACGAAATACATCCAGCGTAATCTTCCACTCGCCTTCTCCAGCAAAGGTCACCTGCATGCCTTCCGGAATGCGCCACTGAATACCGCTACCATTGGAGAAAAAAGTACGCGAATCCAACGCGCGAGGTTCGGCATCGGCCACCATGGCTACTCCGGCCGGCCCTGCATCGGCAAGTATGTCGACGACACAGTCGGCAGGTGGACGGCCGATGCATTCGGCAAACACATATGCAATACGCTGCAGGTTTTTGTGGTAGATCGTTTGTCCAACAGATTCCTCTTTCCAGCTACCCAGTTCCGCTAACACCACCAGCGATCCGTTGGTAGTTTTTACAGGCAACTGCGATAGATCTTCCATGCTAGAGCGAATCGATTTGGGCAGGCGGAATGTCAAACGCAACGGCTGTCGTTCGCCCTGCATGCGCAACACTTGTTGGGTATTACCTCCCAATGCCGTTTGAATTGTCATGGCGATGGCTTCTACGCTAACCCCGGCTAAGGCTGCTTTCTCTTGATCGGGAACAAAAACTACGCGACGCGTAGGGGCCTGTCGGATATCGTCGACTTCGACCACTCCGGGTTCCTTCTTAAGTCTTTGTCCCACGGTTGAGGCAGCACTCAAGATCTCCTCGTAACTCGATCCGGGGCGGCCCGTTACCTCAGCCACTAAAGAAGCCAAAACAGGAGGCCCGGGTGGCAACTCCACAACACGGAGAATTCCACCTGCCTGCTCGGCAATGGCAGTCAGTTCATCTCGCATGCGCAGCCCCAATCCATGGCTCTGCAGTTGCCGATTTTTCTTTCCAACAAAGTTGACTCGTATTTCGGCTTGATAAGGTTGGTTGCGAAGATAGTAGTGCCTAACCATTCCATTGAAGTCAATCGGCCCCGAGACGCCCACGTAACTGGTAAAGTCCGTAACTTCAGGATTCTTGGCAATCGCACTTTCTAGTTGGCGCACAACCGCATCGGTTTGTTCAAGGGAAGAGCCTTCATGCAGGTCAAGGACCAACAGGAATTCGTTCTTGTTGTCAAACGGCAGCATTTTGAGAGGTACCATGCGTAGCGCTCCCAGGCCCGCAGCCGCTGCTGTTAAGACTGCCATCAACCCTAGGAAGCCTATGGCTCGCACACGGTTTTTCAGCAGTGGCAACATCAGGGGGCGGAAGAAGCGATAGAGCAGGCTCTGTTTGACGACTTCAGGATCATAAGACTCTTGGTGACCCGGTTGATCGTGTTCGCGTTCGTATTGCGTAGGGGCCAGCTGTTCAGTTGTGGCATTCTCTTCATTAGGATAATGGCGTTTGAGGACCTGATACGATAGCCAGGGGGTAATTGTAAAGGCCACCACCATGGACATCAGCATGGCAATTGGCACATTGAGGGCCATAGGTGACATGTAGGGCCCCATCATGCCGGTGATGAAAAACATCGGCAAGAAGCTCACAATCACAGCTAAGGTAGCGCTAATCAATGGTGGTCGAATTTCTGCCACTGCATCGAGCACGATCTTGCGAGTGGCTTTTTTCCGCTCCTCGAAATGCCGAGCAATGTTCTCAACGTCGACAATAGGATCATCCACCAACAATCCCAAGGCAAGAATGAGCGCAAAGAGTGTAACTCGGTTAATGGTGTACCCAAACATGAGATTGACGGCCAGTGTCAAGCCAAACACGACCGGCACAGCCACCGCCACGATGAAGGCCTCCCGCCAGCCCATGCCGATGGTCAGCAACAGGACAACAATTACGATGGCTACACCCAGGGCTTCTACCAATTCGTTGACCTTATGATTGGCAGTGAGACCATTGTTACGTGTCACGACCAATTCGATGTTGTCTGGCAGAAACTCGTCTTTAAGCCGCCAGGCTTCCGCAATGACGGCGTCGGCCACGTGGACTGCGTTGGAGCCCTTTTGTTTGGAAATGGCAATCGTCACACTGGCCTGGCTTAGTTCGTGCGGATGCGCGGCTTCTGCGGCGTGTCCACCAATTATGGTTCCAGGACTATTATGGTGTTGCGGAAAGTCCCGAGCCGGCCCCCAACCGTGTCGCACGTAATTCGTTAGCTCTTCGGGACCATCTACAACGGTCGCAACATCTTTAAGAAACACGGGGCGTTGATTGAAAACACCCACTACCAAATTGAGCAGGTCCGAAGCTCTTGCAATTTGCGCGTTGGTTTCGACCTCCACGATTTCATCGTCTCGAACGAAGTTCCCCGCCGGCACGACCGAGTTGGAAAGGCCGATAGCGGAAGTTACTTCATTGACGGTCATTTGGTGGGCTCGAAGGCGTTCCGTGTCCAACTGAATGGATACCGTTCGCGATTGCCCACCAATGACAAAGGCGCGGTTGACATTCTTGGTTACTGCCAGCCTCTCGACCAACTCCTCGCCTACGCGCCGCAAAGAATAGCCATCATCACCTGCACCGGTTACAGCCAGAGTTACTATGGGAACGTCGTCGATTTCGACAGGCTTCATCACCCAGCTTGTTACCCCAGGAGTGATGGAATCCGAGTTTTCATTGAGCTTTTTGAAGAGTTTTACCAGACTGCGTTCGCGATCTTGCCCTACGTAAAAGCGGACGGTAATGATAGCCGAGTGATCGCTGGACATGCTGTAGACATATTCCACGCCATCTATCTGGTAAAGCATCCGTTCTAGCGGAGCGCTAACGAGCTGTTCAACTTCGGCCGCCGAATGTCCGGGGAATTGAACGTAGATGTCGGCCAGCGGCACGACAATCTGTGGATCTTCTTCCCGGGCCGTAATGAACAGTGCCGCAGCACCGATCAGCAAAGAAAAAACGATCAAGATGATAGACAAGTTGGAATTGAGAAAGATCCTGACAATTCCCGAGAGCACATCATGATGTCCATCATCATGCTTTTGTCGATGGCTCATCGGCCGGCTCCTTCAGCGCTAGCAGCAGTCAGTACAACCTGCTCACCGGGGCTCAACCCGGCCAAAACTTCAACCTGATTCCCCAATTCTCGCCCAAGTTGAATGCTGCGGCGCGAAACCAACCCAGCTTCAACAACCTCGACTAACGTCAATTGCCCAACTCTCCGTACGGCCTGCGTTGGGATCACGATTAGTCGTTCTGTCTCTAGCGGCAATCTCAACCTACCAAACATCCCACTATAGATACCTGGCGGGCAGGGTCCGCTGACTTTCACTTGAAACGTGCGTGAGGCGGCATCCGCTTGTGGAACGATTTCACGAATTGTGGCCAAGCATTCGTGATCTAACGATTCGAGCTTGGCCGGTACTTGTTGACCAACTTGCAGCTTGAGGGCCAAAGATTCTCGCACGTTAGCCACCAACTGCATTTGATCTGGATCATAAAGTGATAGCAGCGTTTGTCCCGGCAACACGGTGTCGCCAGCTTCGACTTGTTTGTCGACAACAATACCGCTCATGGGTGCCCGAATGGTTGCGTAATCAAGAAACACGCGAGCTTCTTCAACACTCCGCGAGGCGGCCTCTAGCTGAGCTTCACTTACCCGGACTGCCGTACTGGCAGAATCAAATTCCGCCCGTGAGATCGCGTTTCGACCCACTAACTGTTGTGCACGATCCAGGTCGATTTGTGCTTGTTGGGCTTGGGCTTGGGCAGATTGAAAGTGAGCTTCCGCCTGCTTCAGCCGACTCTGCAAATCATCGTCATTGAGTCGAACGAGCACGTCTCCTTCCGTGACCATTTGGCCGGCCTTAACATTTACTTCCACAACTTTGGCTAGTATTTTGGCTGCCAATGCAGCTTCACGCATGGGTTCAATAGCTCCCACGGCAGATTCAAATCTTGGCTGTTCGACTATCTTAACCGTAGCGACCTGAGCATCGCTCGATAATGACCGTTCGTGGCTTGCATGGGCTTCTTCATGCACCTTGTTGTCAAACACTCCGGCCAAGAGCATTAGCAGAAGCACAACAGCTGCCGTACCGCCGAGAATTAGCACCCAACGCACCACCAAGGCTATCAGAGGTACAAGTGCGAATTTCTTCTTGGCTGGCGGCATGGGTTTATCAGACATGGATTTGTGTCCTGTTTACAACTGGTCGCAGAGCGATTCAAAGCCAACGCTACCAGGGAGTCATGTGATGATTTGTCCTGAAGCAGCTTCCCACATTGTCTGTTTGGCCCCGTTTCAAGGTACATGTTACGCTAATTCACTACGGCTGAACGAAACTGCGAATTGACTCAGGCGATGCGTTACCGGGAACGAGCTAGCTAAAGCGTACAAGTTGGACCAGCTTCATCGGATCGTTGATTCCAGGGCATAAGTGCGAGTGTCTTGAGCATTGGGCAATAATCGGTGACACCAGCAAAGACCAATCCTGCACCAACAAATGCGGATAGCCCAATGTACGAATCTTGGACCCAATAGCCAAGAGCAGCTCCGGCAAGTACCAAGCTGCCTGCCACGATTCTCATCTGCCGATCCACCGATATGATTTTTCGTCCCCCTTTGCGCACAGGAAACCCTGCTTTCTCCCAAGCCAGAGTCCCGCCATGCACACTGATGACATTGGTATAACCTGCGCGGATGAATTGGCGGGCCGCTTGTTCTGATCGGTTGCCTGACTTGCATATCAAATAGATCGGCCCCTGTAGGTTTTTGTGCCTGGAGTCAATGACATGTTGCGGATTTAATCTTTCCAATGGCACATTGCGTGCTTGTGGGCAACGGGCGGAATAATATTCCGAAGGTGTGCGAACATCGACGACATCCAAGCCAGATCCTCGATCACACAACTGCTTTAGTTCGTTTACAGTAATTGTTTCAAATTCCACTTGATTCCCCTTGTGGATTACTAGCGGTTAATATGGCAAAAATTTTCCGAAGGTGTATCGCAGGCGAACTCAAGCCAGGGCTTGCGCTCACGATTTGAAAGATCATAGATGCACAGCTTCAATCCGCAGCCTTGCTCCACGCGAACACGGACATTGCCGAATTCAACCGTGTCTCCTGGTTTGAAAGCCAAGAGCGCATTTGTGGCCAAATAGGGATTGGTCACATAGAGACGGGCTGATAGTTGAGCAACCAAACACATGTAATACAAAAACTGTTGCGACAGGAACTCAGTAATGAAAACGTAACGAATTTCGATGGGCGACAAAGCGTGAATTTTCTCCAAACTAATCGTCTCGGCGGTAGGGTTCACTAGCATGCCAATTTGATTGTGGTCGTCGAAAATCAGGCTGCCATGAGTCAATGGTCGGTCCCTCTCAAGCGTTTCATGAACAATCATGGCCCTATTCCTAGGTACACCTAACTTTCCCCTATCGCTGCTTCCCAATGACGACAGGTTGCGGAAACGTGGATCACGGGGAGTCCCCCCGCAACACTTTAAATGGCCATCAGCAAGTCAATGGACCTTTGCCCGTGCCGCATGCTCATTAGCATTTGCCGTACCAATCGGTACCCATTTCCTGAGCGTTTGGATTGCCTGGATGATTTTTTAGAGTTGTTTCCAGGAATGCAGTCAACTTAGTTGATTTATGCTGAGACATGCAGATGCAAAACAGCCGAGATTATCAACGCTTTTCGGATGGCGAGCGCCCAAAACCAGTTTCACCCTCCCCGCCAAAGCAGTCGATGTTCCAAAAACTTGGAGGGTGGGTTGTATTGCAAAATCTCGAAATACTCTGATCGAAATTGTTAACCCTTAACGAAACGTGTTAACGCGCCCTGTTAACAGCAGATTCAGGGGCCCATCCGCTAAACACATTCAGTCGATTGCAAAAAAGTGGGTAACTCCAAGATTTTATTCCAGGTGCAATCTGGCACCCAGAGATTTTAGGGCCTCCAATTGCTCCGTTTTGGCTTTTTCGCTCAACGGATTTCCTTTGAGATAGATTTCCCAGAAGGGGGCGAACCGGCGCTCTTTGTCACTTTGAGCCATTTCAACCAAGACCTGAAGATCAGACAACTTGTTCTCTTGGCAATTGAGGTACTTGATCTCACTGAGCGGCCGCAAGAAATCCAGGTTTTCCAGATGGCAATTGCTAAAGTCCGCTGAGCTCAACCAGCGAAGCTTGCCAACAGGGCCAAAGTCTTTGACCGGGTTGCCGGCTAAATAACAAGTCCACACCTTGGGCAAGTTCTCAAAAACTTCGATTTTCTCAATCTTATTATTGGAAAGGTACAGCGAACGCATATTGATCATCTTGGCAATAGGACCGATGCCCTGTACAGCGTTCCCAGACAATTCCAGATATTGGACTCGGGTCAATTCGGATAGCGGTTCGATCGATTCGATTTTGTTTCCGGCCAAGTTAATGGACAACAATAGTTTTAGTCCACGCATAGGCTCCAAATCGACGATCTCATTATTCTCTAAATCTATTTCCTGAATGGCCAAGCAATTCTCGAGACCAGCCAGGCTCTTAATACCTTTACCTTTACCATGCAACTGAGAGATGTTCTTCACATCGTCTTTGGTAAGAGGTTCTTCGTTGTATCGCTTGGCAAAGACCTCGTGCCGCACAGCAGCCTCTAACCCCTTATCAGGAAACAAGTCCTCGGCAGAAACGACGCGGAAATTGAAGAGGATGACAATCGCGACAGAGTAGGCAACCAGGAATTTCATTTCAGATTCAGTCTGCGGAAGGTTTTTAACATCGGAGTGGATTACAACGGTGGGTTATATCGGACTAGCCAGTCCATTCGTTCAGACTATGACCATGGTAATTGCTGGTTGATTGGCCGACCACCCTGGGAAAACATGACAAATCAGACTCTCCTCAATTCTACTCTCCCTCTGGTGTGACCTGATAAAGAGTCACCAATTACGAAACTTCTCGCTGAACGCCGTTGGCCCCCAATCTCCATCCCTCCCCGACCGCACTGCGGTCGGGCCTCCCGAAATTCGGGAGGGTAAGTTGCATTTTGCGTTACTCAAGAAAGCCCTGCTCGGTTGCAAAAATTACTCAACAGCATTTTTTCCCTTGGAAAATAGACTTTTTTATTAGGCCATCCTCTGGAGAGAGTCGCGTGCGACTGCCAATGAAGTCGTAATGTACTCCTTATCGCAGGGCTCCTTCCCACCTTGCAATAGGTCGCGTCGAGACGACGCACCTGCCGGAGGGAGGGCGAGTTGTGAATCGCAGTTGCTCGCGTTTCCCGGGAAGTGTCCAAAATTGGCACACTTAATCGCAACTGGTGGTTCAACTGTATGCCATAATTGGTTAGCGTTCAGCCCACATATTTTAACCCAGGAAAATCCTGCCATGGATAGTTGGCACTGAATTTCGCAGGGGTTATCCCCCGAAGTTTGTCTAATTTGAACCTCGAATGCGTTGAACCGGAACGAATCCCACTTCACGGCAGCGTTTTACGATTTCAGTATGGCGACTCGGAGCGGATGGCCTTCCCGTGTTTCACGCGTTCAGTGAAGCCGTACAGCTAGGACGAGGTTGCGTGCGTATTTTATTAACTGCCTTCGAACCCTATGACCAATGGTCCGAGAACTCAAGCTGGCTAGCACTGGTTGAGCTTCTGAAGCATCGCCCGACGAACCTTGAATTAATTACTCGAAGGTATCCGGTACATTTGCAACGCATGCAAGAAAAACTACTGGAAGACCTAAGTAAGCCGCTTGACGCGGTTCTCCATCTGGGACAATCGCCGGGCGCCAGTGCGGTCAAACTTGAGTCGGTAGCACTAAACATCGCTGGATGTTTGGAAGAACAGGGGTCGGAGCTTCCATGTCTGATTGACGCAGCTCCGCTAGCCTACCGCAGTACCTTTCCTGTTGGCTTGTGTGCGGATCGACTGAAGGAGCACCAGATTCCGGCTCTTATTTCCTACAACGCCGGTACCTTTCTTTGCAATGCCACTCTTTACCTAAGCCTTCACCAGATGGTCTCCGCCGGCGCCAGCACGCAAGTTGGATTCATGCATTTACCACTGGCCACCGAGCAGGTAGCCAGAGAAAATTTAAACTTGCCTTCGCTGCCAATTTCTACACTTGCTACCGCCGTATATTCCATTCTGGATGTACTTGCATCCGCAAGCAAAACAGCAGGCGAACAAGTGGCTTAGGATCGTATGCGCTGGGAATATGCTTCCCACGTAGATTTAGACGCAATCCTTACAGTCATTTTATGTGGACGGCCTTACGAGTACGAGTCGCAACGACCGATAGTTTGTGCAAGTAAATCGTTGATCAAGCGTGCGATTGCTAAGCGAAGTCTGTTCTAATTGATGAACAATGGCCGCATGTGTCTGAGATAAATGTTATCAGTGACTTGCTTGGCAACGATTTCTTCGTTGGCTTCCAGTAAGTCCAAGTAACGGTTACCGGCTTGAGCCGCTACTTTGAAGGCTACGTGCAAGAGTTGCCGTACATGCATGTTAAACTCCGGATGCGACGGGATATGTCGCAATGCATTGGCGAGCTGCGTGCCAGACCAGTCGTTCACTGTGACTGCACTTGGCAAGCATGTGCGATCAATATCAATGACACTTGCGTATGGTGCACAAAGTTGGTCAACATGCTCGAGTGAATACGCGTAAATCTCTTTGGCAAGTTCCAATCCATCTCCACCTGCTTCGGCTAATCCGATTAGCTCCTCCAGCCAAGTAGTACCCGCAGTCTTCAAGTGAAGTCCTGCGTTCCATTTTTCGAGGGCTCGGCGGATGATTGGATAGAGGCTGAACTTATCGCTACCGCTATGCACGCTTAATTTGAGATTTTGGGGCAATCCATAGCTGGAAATGGCGTGGGCGATGACCGCCAAATCAGCCTCAAATTCACGTTCGAACTGTGTCAGGTCTCCCACATAGTCTACACCTTTATTGAACCGGCCAGTGAACTTTGGGGCAATGGTCTGCAATCGAACTCGCTGATCGGCTAACGCCGCCAGAATGATTAACAACTCCGGTGGCGTTTGTGGACTGTCCGTTTCATCCATAGATACTTCGGCCACAAAATTCTCTTCCCCCTTGTGGGATGCAATGTAGCGATATATTTCGGCCGCCTCATGCACAGCCAAAAGATATTTGCTGGCTACTTGAATTACATCATTTCGAGTTATTTGGAGAGGCTCCGACAATCCATCAATTGACACCTGTCCAATCAACTCAGGATGTGCATCGACAAAGCTCTCCACTAGGTCACTACTTGCCGTTTTGCCTATTGAATCAGCCACGTCGATGGTAAAGAAATTGGAGTGTGGCAAAAACCGATCGACGGTATCCAATCGAATGTGATCTGCATCCACGTACCAAGCACCCGCCCAATTCAAGTCGGCTACTGCAGCCGCTCCAGCATCATAGACACTCTTCGGCTCAGAGCCGATGAAGGTGTGTTCTCGATTCGATTTGTTCCATACGGGGACCACGTCGATACCATCGGCTCCTAACAACTGAAAGGCCCTGAGCTGAGCCTTTGCTTGGTGGGCAAAGCGATCCCCGACGCCAAAAGAAAACCGTTCCAAAGTTAACATGTAAGTTCTTTCAAATGTCAGTATTTCTAATGTATGTGGGATAGAGTTGCACGTTTCTTGCTCGTGTCATCTCAAGCCAATGTCATGTTGTCGTAGTGAATCACTTCACCGTAAGGACAGTGCCCTAAAGCTTCCGCAATCTCGTCCGATTGGCGGCCTTGAATGCGTCGTAGCTCATCCGAAGCGTAGTTAGTTAAACCCCGAGCAATGCTTTTACCATCGCCATCGACTATCAAGACGACTTCACCTTTGAGGAATTCACCTTTTACATCGGTAATCCCAACAGCTAATAGGCTTTTGCCCTTGGTGGACAGCGCCTTGACCGCGCCCTGGTCAACGATGATTTTGCCAGCTGGTTGGGCGCTAAATCCGATCCATCGTTTCTTGGGTGTTAGGCTTCGCGGTTGCGGTAGAAACAAAGTACCCAAATCTTCACCTGCAGCCAAGCGTTCCAACACTCTTGGGACTCTTCCGCCTGCGATGACTACCGGCGCGCCACTCTGAGTAACAAATTGAGCTGCACGCAGTTTGCTTGCCATGCCCCCTTTGCTGATTCCGTTACGACGCTGAACCGCCATGTCGAGTATCGATTGGTCAAGTTGCTCGACAACGCTGATGACCTCGGCATCCGGTTGAACTGGATCCTTGTCATACAGACCAACTACGTCGCTAAGGATAATCAGGGCAGGGCGGGCGAGCAGGCCGGCCACCATGGCAGCCAAGCGATCATTGTCACCAAACGTGGTCAGCAATTCATCAACGGCTACCGTATCGTTTTCGTTAATAACAGGAATTACTCCTAACTCCAACAATGCGACCAATGTATTGCGCACATTGAGATAGCGAGTGCGATCATCAAGATCTTCTGCGGTTAACAGCACCTGTGCCGCGTGACGGCCGTGGGCAGAAAAAAAGTGTTCATAGGCTTGTATGAGGTGGGCTTGACCAACCGCTGCAACAGCCTGCAGCCGTGCCAATTCGGAAGGCCGACACGGCAATCCTAGCTTGGCAACACCCGAGGCGACCGCGCCAGAGCTAACCAATACTACTTGCTTACCTTGATCAACCAGATGGACGAGCTGCGATGCCAACGAGGCCACTTGTTCTCGATCAAGATGCCCGTCTTGCCCGGTCAGCACCCGAGAGCCTACTTTTACAACGATTGTGGATACTGAATTCAGCCAAGTTTGGCGTATGGATTCGTCCATATTGGTATTTGAAGAGAATTATTGCCAAAAAAAGAATGTAGATCCACGAACAGAAAGTGCGCCAATTCGGCTGTATTGAGGGAACGGGTACGCCCTGAATCGGGTGTAAAAAAGCCTGCAGAAACGTTAAAAGCAGCAAGGTTCGCTTGATTATCGGTTGGAAACGAAGTTCCGAAAGTGGTAGCACGAAGGGAATATGTGAAAGATTTCTCCAATTGCAAGGGAATTGGCTTTGGAAAGTGCTTGGGGAGGGCAAGATCCCGCCGAAGCAACGTCTTATCTTGGAACCTGGCGAGGTCATGCGCGGAAGGCAATGCGTTTGATCAAAAGTCGTTCCCAGGTACACTATTACCTAATCCCTGGTAGCTGGCTGGATTTTTACGTTGTTGCGCAACCAGCCGTTCGTTGAATTCCTTTAACCTAGTTCAAACTAGTCTACACAATGAGCGAACTTCATCACGAATGTGGAGTGGCGGCTATCTATCACCTCCCCAGCGAAGAACCAAGTCCGCTGTGTCCAGACCAAGGCCCAAGTGAAGTCTCGCGCTTGTTACCTCGCATGTTGCAAGACATCCAAAATCGCGGGCAACTTGCTGCAGGCATGACGACATTTTCGCCTGATCGTTCCAACTTGCTTGAGACGATGAAGGACATTGGCACCGTAGCTGAGGTATTTCGCCTTTCTCATCGTGGGAAAAGCGAGGCTTTGATGCGTGAATACGCCGGTCTCGCAGCCATCGGACACGTTCGATATGCGACCTGCGGTAAAGACGACCGCAACTATGCGCAACCATTTGAACGGCAGCATATTCATAAGCACAAATGGTTCTCCTTCTGCTTCAATGGTCAACTGGCAAATTATGCCAAATTGCGGGCGAAGCTGATGGATGAAGGGGAGTATCACCTTGCTCGGGATACTGATACTGAGATCATCATGCACGAGCTCGGGCGCGAACTATCGAGAGGCCAGCCAGGTCGAGACATAGCCGATATTTTTGCGACAGTTGCGCAACAATTTGATGGGGCATACAGCCTGGCGCTCATGAATGCGCGTGGTGAACTCCTATTGGCTCGCGATCCACTTGGCATGAAACCTCTTTGCTATGCCCACGAAGGCCCCTTGTTTGCTGCTGCTAGCGAAAGCGTTGCCCTATTGAATCTAGGATTTGACCCCGAAAACATTCACTCCCTGCCGCCGGGTCATCTAATCGTCGTCTCACCTCAAGGCGTACGTATCCAACCTTTTCTAAAATCAGAACGAACGGCTCACTGTTTTTTTGAATGGGTCTATTTCGCAAACGTCGCCAGCACGCTCGACAGTCGAAGTGTTTATCTATCACGTACAAAACTCGGTGAGGAGCTTGCCCGCCTAGAACGCGAGGAAAATGTGGTTCCACTGGACCAGGATACGATCGTCGTGCCGGTGCCAGATACAAGCAAGGCTGCCGCTGACGCAATGGCCTATGTGCTGGGCGTCCCAAGTCGTGAAGGCCTGATCCGTAATCGTTATTCGGGCCGTACGTTTATCGAAGGCGGCCGAGCGCGAAAGGCTAAAGCGGCAAGCAAGTACACTCCGTTGCGCGAAGTACTCGAAGGTAAGCGAGTTTTTCTAGTTGAAGATTCGATCGTCCGTAGTACCACTATGAAAGTGTTGCTAGATCGCATTCGCGTGTTGGGCGGTGCAAAAGAAATCCATGTACGTGTGGCATGCCCACCCATTATCGCTCCCTGTTTTTATGGAATTGACATGTCGACGATCGACGAATTGTTCGCGCCCAAGTTCATGGGGAGTACGATCCTGACGCTTGAAGCACAGGATCGAATGGCTACAACTCTAGGGTGCGATTCTTTACGATACTTGCCGGTCAGTGCCATTTCGCGAGCTATAGGATTGAGTGAAGGCAGCTTGTGCCAGGCCTGCATAACAGGCGACTATCCAACCGAACATGGCCAACGACTCTACAACCTAGCACTAAAAAATTCGGGTAAACAATCTTGCGAATCTTTGAGCGGTAAAATCCACCGAACCTACGAGAACTTGGTTGCAGGGACAGAAATCGGCTAATCCAGGTAAGTTCAAGTTCATATCCAACGAACGCTATTGAAGCCGAAAATTCAAAGGTGCCACATGAACTCGGTACTGCGCAGTTTTTGGCTGCTGGTTGGACTGCTTTTCCTACGGGTTCCGGTAAACGCACAAGATCCACCGAAACAGCCAGCGGACGACCGTGGAAGAGAGTTAGATTCTCAGGTTGGGACGCCCTTACCTCAAACTCTGCGATTAGAAGAAGCTCGTCAACTTGATGAATTGATGGTGTCGGGGATCTCTCAGTTCGCCCTTCACGAAATCTCTCTGGCTCGACAACGTAGGCGGTTGGCGTGGTCCGCAGATTCAGCCGCCTACTACCGTCTTTCACCGGAGAAGCGGAACCGCTTTTCCAAGATAATTGGAGTCGTAGACGACAGAATTGCTGCCCAAGGCATCGAGTTGATCAGTACATCTGAGCATGGAGCAATTGTTGCCCAAAGTGACGAATTTCACATATACCGTGTTCGCTGGCCGGTACTAAAGGGTGTTACAGGGGAAGGTTATTGGCTGCTACCGACAGACCCTCCAATCGCACGTGTGGTGCTCCTACCCGATGCCAATTGGAACCCCGAAATGATGTGTGGCCTAGAGGACGGAAGTTCCCTAGGTGCCAGACCAGCTGGATTGCAATTAGCTGCTCTCGGCTGCGAAGTTCTAATCCCCACACTGATCAATCGCGAAACTACCTGGAGCCACAATGATGCGATAGGAAAAAGCACCGATCTTTCACACCGTGAATTCGTCTATCGTCCCGCCTTTGAGGTCGGTCGGCACATACTGGGGTACGAAGTTCAAAAAGCGTTGGCGGCTTTCGATCAGCTTACGAAGAGGAATCAGGTCCAAGACGTACCGTTGGCGGTAATCGGCGCAGGTGATGGCGCACAATTGGCCCTTTACTGCGCCGCTCTCGATGAACGCATCGACGCAGCCCTGGTGGCGGGTTACTTTGACCAACGCGAGCAAATCTGGAAAGAAACTATCGATCGAAACGTTTGGGGGCTGCTCGAAGAGTTTGGGGACGCTGAGTTAGCCAGCCTAATATTCCCTCGCAAACTGACGATAGAAATAGCGCCCCAAACGCCCTCTGTGCTTGTAACCGGGAGTACGGCCGAAAAACGCTCAATGGCAGCACCTGGAAAAATCGAGCCGGTACAACGCGTATCAGCAATGTTAGAAGTAAATCGACTGCGCGAAATCGAAACTAGCTTGTTATCTCAGGGCTTGCTTAGTACTACCTGTGTTGTCTCGTCCGACCAATCTTTTGACGGTCAACCTGCATTAGCACCTGAGATTTTGATTGCGTTTTTGGGGCAAATGCTAAATAGTACAGAATGGCCGCGGCCGCTAACTAGATCTCACCCGCAATCCTTACTGGAAACACTTCGAATCACACCCAACATACATATCGATGCCAGTCAAAGGCAACGTCGAATGGTTGGCGAACTGATCGAGCATACGCAGAATGTACTTCGTCAATCAAGTCGAGACAGAGCCAAGTCGTGGAGTACTTTAGATCGTAGTTCTGTAACAGCCTGGGAACAATCAACCGTCAGTCTGCGGTCGCAGATCCACGAAACGCTCATAGGCCGCTTGGATGTTCCACAGTTACCACCGAATCCGAGATCACGCCTCATAGAGGTTCACGAAGATTACCTTACTTACGACATCCTCCTGGACGTCGATGATCGCATTACCGCGTCAGGAGTCCTATTGCTTCCTAACTCTTTGAAACCGGGAGAACAACGGCCCGTGGTAGTATGCCAACATGGCCTGGAGGGTACTCCCTACAGCACGCTGGCCGGTCCAGGAGAACGAGACTACGCGTATTACAAAGCATTCAGCGTGGAACTAGCCAAACGAGGCTATATCGTTTACGCGCCTCAAAATCCATATCGGGGAGGTGATCGCTTTCGCGCAATCCAGCGCCAAAGCAATCCGCTAGCTAGATCTTTGTTCAGCTATATCATTGCCCAGCACGCAGCGACTCTCCGGTGGTTGTCGACTCTACCCCAAGTCGAGGCTTCAAAAATTGCTTTTTATGGTTTGTCCTATGGTGGCAAGACTGCCATGCGTGTGCCTCCATTCATCGTGCCAACGCAAGAACAGCCAGGATACTGCATGAGCATCTGTTCTGGAGATTTCAACTCCTGGGTCGCCAAGAACGCATCGGTCGATGAGCCCTTTAGCTACGTCTATACTGGAGAATACGAGATCTTTGAGTGGAACATGGGACATGTGGCAGATTACGCCGAATTAGCCATGCTGATCTGCCCACGCCCATTCATGGTCGAAAGAGGTCACGATGATGGTGTTGGTATCGATGAGTGGGTTGCTTCAGAGTACGCAAAAGTGCGGCGACATTATGTCAAGCTAGGCCTAGATTACCAAACTGAAATCGAGTTCTTTCTCGGACCACATACCATCCATGGTCGCCGCACATTTGAATTCCTGGATCGTCACTTGAGATCGGCGATTCCATAATAAGCGCCTGGTACATGCTGACACGTTCAACTGGCTCAAATTCACTTTTACCAATCTCGTTCCACCCGTCCCCGCGATCGCGCTGCACGCTGCAGTTGCTCCAATCTCCTACGCAATTCGCGATCGCGGACAGCTTGAAGTAGCTTTTCAGCTTCCATGGGTGTCATTCTAGCCCTGTTGGCTAAGGTTTGATCCATGGCTGACTGATCACTCGGTGACTGGTCCCTTATTCCCTCCCCAGAAGTTTCAGAGCTAGAGTTGTGATTCGTTGATGCTTCGGTACCATTCGATTGTTCCTCTTCAGCGGATAAATTGGAGGAATTGGAGCCTTGAGTAGGTGAGTCCTTTGTTTGCTCCGCACTTTCACCTTGGCCGTCAACTTGGGAGGGTTCCTGTGAGTTCTCTTGTTGCAATTGACTTTGACTAGATGCTGAGTCCTGTTTGTTATCTCGTGCCTCGTCGTCAGCCGGATTCCCCGACTCCTGGGCATCCGTTGGTTGATTAGATTCCGGAGAATGATTGTCGCCCTGTTTTGGGTCCGAGTCTGAAGATTGATTTTGCGGCTCTAAATCCTCTGGCTTTTCGTCCTTGCCTTGATCTGCATGGGAATCTCCTGAAGAATTCTCAGACTCTGCCGATGGATCCTGTTTGTTAGACGGATCCGATTTTTCCGGGTCTGATGCATCAGGCTGTTGTTCGGATTGCTGCTCTGGCGGATCTTGCATGGACTTGATCAATCGCGCTGCCAATTCGATGTTCGTGCGAGCATCCAAGTCGTTTCCGAGACGTAGAGCATCGCGGTAATGTTGAATTGCCTGGGATAGTTGTTGCTTTGCTAGCGGCGGTTGTAATTCAACGTTCTTAAGCGCTGCTGCATAATCACAGTTACCCATGTTGTAATGGGCTTGGGCTGCCAATTCGCCAGAACCGTAGCGGATGGCTTCCGCAAAAAATTCCTTGGCCTGTGCATATGCTCCTAATCGATATTTGGCCACACCTTGATCATACTTCGGCTCAGGCAAATCCGGAGCCGCGGCGCTGGCTCGCGAAAAGTATTCAAACGCCAACTCGTAGTCCTGCTCTTCCAGATGCACCTTGCCACTGCGAAGTAATTCACGAACTGACAGTCCTTCAATTTCCTTAGGTGCCCTATTCATCGAAGATTGATTCTCTGGGGACAGATTCTCTACCCCCCTGGGCTGTAATTGGCCCATAGCCGACGTTGCCAACCAGCCGCCCATACTTAGGACAAGCCCCCTTAAGAATCCTTTGCCGACTAGCTGAATCCTCACCATACCCATCCGACTTACTTAAGTTTGTGATGAAATGCAATCGCATCGACTCCGGGTATTCCACCAGAGAACTAGATATTGGGCTTAGCCCAAGCTTGCGTCTCAAAGCCCCACATGAATCGCCTTACTCCGGCTCTCCGGTATCCAGTGATAGATCAGGATGAGCACCAGAGCGAAACTTGCAAACCATTGAAAACGTGGAACATATGTGACCAATGTCTTAACTTCGAACTCGCGTTGTGCAATACTGCCAATAAATCGAGTGTATACTTGCTTCATGTCGACTTGCTTTGTACCGGCTGGGATGTAGGCTCCTTGGCCAGCCTGCGCCACGTCCTGCAGAGTCTGCTCTTGTAGTTTGCTCCACACTTGCTGTCCATTGTATTCCAAATATCGGACACCAGCCTCCGACTGAGATTGAACTATTCGCGCCCCTTGATCCGTATCTCCAAGTCCGACGGTGAAAATACGAATCCCTTGCTTCTCGTATAACTGTTTGGCTCGTTCGGCAGGTTGAACCGAAGCATCCTGCTCATCGCCGTCCGAAAATATGACAATCGCTTTGTGATCTGCAGTTTTGTCAAGAAACGATTCAGCTGCAGTATTCAATGCCGCTACTAGATGAGAACCTCCAACTTCAACGCTTATCGGGCTAAGCTCATTCAGAGCTTGTCTAAAGTCTCGATAGTTCGTGGTTAATGGAACCTTGCGTTTTGCCTGCCCGGCAAAGGCGATCAAGCCTGCTCGATCGCCTCGCATCATGGACAACATTTCTCGAATCTGCTGTCTGGCACGTTCCAAACGGCTTGGAGCCACATCGGCGGCCAACATGGATCGTGAAACATCCACAGCAAAAATAACGTCAATGCCTTTCTGCGGTACTTGATGCTCGATCTTTCCCCACCGGAAGTCAAGTAGAGCTAATGTCAGCAATAAGACACTAAGGAACAATACTACGACACGAAAGGTTCGGCTGGTCCAACTTATTTGTGATTGGATTCGTCTACGGAGCTCCAAGCTTGCGAATCTCCTCAGACCATTCCGCCGCGCAAAAGCTGCCCAAAGGTTGGCCAGCATCAACAGTGGCAACCAAGCAAACCACACCAAGCGATCGAGATGCTCAATTACAATATCCACGACTAATCATTTCAAGTTGTGCGTGAGTTATGTCTGATTGCAAATACTACCTTGCTCCGCCAGCGCGTCATGGTGAGCGACGAAACAAGGTGAACTCTAGGCAAGTGGCAAGACAAAATGCAATCAATGCCCAAACCAAGAGAGGCCACACTTCTCGTCCACGAAATGGAATGTAATCAATGGCAAACTCGAGATACTCAACGTAACTTCGTTCTTCGAGCTGACTTTTTTCCAGCTGGTCAATTTCAGCATATATGCTAGCCAGTGAATCGCTGTCCGTAGCACGAAAATATTTACCGCCAGTGATCTCAGCAATTTTTGTAAGAGTTGCCTCATCGATGTTGACTTGCATATCCCTTAATACCAAACGGCCGGTGAATGGATCCTCCACCGGAACCTTGGCATAGCCCTGCGTGCCGACGCCGATCGCATAGACCTTAATACCCCGTGCCGCTGCCAATTCGGCTGCCGGAATCGGATCCAGCGTTCCGGCATTGCTTTCTCCATCCGTCAGTAGAATAACAATCTTGCTTTTGATTTCACTTACTGGTTTTCCATCCGTTGAATTTGACTGCTGTAAGTCCTCCAATTTCTCTACACCCAATCCCAAAGCGTCACCAATAGCTGTGCCATCCTCTTCAGGATCCCAAACTATTTCAGTCTCACTAAAGGCCATCTTTAGATAGTTGTGATCAAGCGTAGGCGGCACTAACGAATCTGCATATCTCGCGAACACAACCAAGCCAATAAGGTCTGCTGACCTTCCAGTCAGTTGCTTGTCATCTCCCAGCACAAACTTAGTAGCCACTTCTTTGACGGCACTCAATCTGTCCGTAGGATTTGAATCTACCGTAAAGTCCAGGGCTCTCATACTGCCACTGCGGTCAATCAATAATTCAATAGCAATACCCTCGGTTTCAATTAACGTCTCCTTCTTTCCCTCCCGCGGACGTGCCAACGCTACTATGAGCACACCTAATGCGATCAAGTGAAGACAGGGAACCAACAGGCTAAGACGTTGTCGCCAGGTGCGGACAGGCAATCGTAGAAGCTCACTTGAACTGTAGGCCAAAGTCGTCGGCCTACGACGCCGCCAATGCCATATGAGTAGCGGAACAATTCCAAGCAAAACTAAGCACCATGGGTCCTTAAATTCTACGTTCATGCGATTCTATTAGGGTGCCCCTACTACGGTTAGGAATATCTGCAACGAGGGAGCAGTAGCGAGACTCAGAACATCCATCAAGATACGTCGTGAACTGGCAAGGCTTGGCATGGACTTCAGATTTTAATGATCTTAATCCCTACGCTCGTGAGGGACCATTTGTTCGAGCAACATTGGCAACGGCCAAATTGGGTACGAGGGCTGGATCGGTGCCCAAAGTTCCTTGAAGGCGTTTTAAGTATTCTGGCGTCTCAAAGTACTTCATGCGATCCTCGGCCTGGGCTATACGAGCCTGGAGGTCGAGCCGACGCGTAACCTCATCATTAACATGTTTGCTGCAAAAACGACTCAGGTACTTGTGGTGACGACTCCATAGATGCATATCAGCGATCTGTTTGGCGCGCAATCGTGCTTGGTACCAATCGCTTTGCAACATAGACTCTCGCGTAAATAATCGCCTCACTTCTGGCTCCCGTATCTGCTGGCCATTCCAGTTTCCATAGGCCATAACGCTTAGCACAGCTTTCAATGGTGGGCATGCGAACCCAATACTGCCATCTTCGAAATACGCTTCCGCCACTTTCCGTTGTGCCTCCACGATATGTTCTATTCCCTCGACATAACTCTCCATGTCTTGTTCTTCTGGAACTAAGATTCGACTGTCAAAAACTTTGTCTGGATTATCAAACATGCGACCGAAGAATCGTCGCACAAATCTAGAAGTAATGCGGTATCCAAGGCGGCTGGCCAAAATCAGTCGTCCTTGATAGGTGAAATCCTCAACGGGCATCAACATCCCTTCGGCAATCAAAAACTCGGGCCTTCGCTCATCGGCGGTCAACCGGCACCAGAGTTCCGGAACTAACAAGCTGATATCGTGCCCGACTTCCACATCAGGACCTATGAAACCCGCGGCTGTCGAATACCCACCCAATCCCGTCAGAATCATACTCACGAGGGCCGCATTAAGATCATGAATGGGCAAGAGGGCGTTAAACGGAGATTTCGTTAATGCTCCCTCACTGCCAGCTCCCGTTGTCGATGGACTTTTGCCTGTTAAAGAACAAATATAGTCCATAAATAATTCAGGTAGCTCCTGATAGTGGATTGGATTATAGACGGCCAATGATCGAATACCGGCAACCTTGTCCGGTGGATTGTTTCTTCGACCGCTCAGTACTGCGGCGACTGGCTGGTAGATGGGCGCATCTGAGTTTAGGCCTTGGAAAAGGCGAACACTGCGATCGGAAACATATCGTTCCTCAGGAGCGGACAAGTCAGGTCGATCCTGCAGATATCTTGGATTTTTGGATGGCTTACTGTCGACGAGCCTGGGATGGGCTGAACTGACGACATAGTTGGCGCTGTTTTTTAGCGAATCCCTAAGCATTTGTTGCATGGGAGATGTGAAGGCGTCAAAACCCATAACATCTGAAACAATCTCCTGAACCTGGGATTTGGTAAGTGGTTCAAAATTGCAGAAGAAATTAGTCAACGCTGCCACATCTTTCTCTGTCTGTTTATCCAAACCACGATGCACTGCATCGTCGGGGCGTTGGAAGAGACGATACTCACAGTTAGCAACAAATTTGTAACTGTTGCCAGAACCTAATCGTGTTCTCTCGGCATTTCCTGTTGAAGCTAACTTATCCACCAAGTACTCGCCGGGCACGACTACCGAAACGCTGATGTCATCCTCCAGCTGGATCTTGCTTGCAGCCGCAAAATCCTGTCGCAATTTGTAAGTTTGCCAGCGACGATCTTGATCCAAGCCCACTCGCAAATACATTCCCACCAACTTCCGATTGGCAAACTTCAATTCATGCCCGGGTTCGCCGTTAATTACATCAACGCTAAAGTATTGCTTCCAGTTTCCACCCCATTCTGGTTTGCAGAATCGCTTGATAATGAAGGCCATGGCATAAATCGACCCGGGGATTTTTCGTAACCAGTCGTTGTACTCCGAGTTATAATCGCGAGAAGGCGTCAACAACTTTATTACACTTCCTAGACTACGTCGGGAATCGAGCACCGGTCGACTTGCCCGATCCGAGTAGTCTGGTTTTTCCGCACTCGTCGCAAGCCAGCGGGTCGAATAGTCTTTGCTGAATATCTCATCCAACTTGGAAAAATCAGCGTCCAAGTCGTTTACGAATATCGGGCCACTGATCATGTAGTCTCTTAGAGATTTACTAATCTCACTTTTTCCTCCTCCACTAACCGTGCAAGGCTTGTGACACACAATGCCGTCTCCTCCCGTCCCAATCAAGCGCCAACTGGGAGCGGTGGGGTGCTTTTCCATTTGGATACGATATCCACTTGGCGCCATATACACTTTGCCAGGCTCCAAGGGCAAACTCTCCTCCTTGCCCGCCCGTTGCCAACGGATACGCTGGTCATGCAGGCTGGCATGTGAGTCTTCTGGAATATAGATCAACCGATCATAAAAACGATCTACGCCGTATCCCTCTGGCCGACAATCAATGAAATCCGAGTAATCGCGTTGTATGTCGTCAAATGTTCGATGGTTGTAACGCTGACTGTTAACCTGAAATTCATCCCCTAATGCCCAGCTGGGAAACGCCAAAGTCCCTCCGGCATGTTCCTCTTCAACGTTCCCCATCAGGTTAGCAGCATAACTTAGTTGGGTTTTCACTTCCTTCTTGCAATACCCAAAATAGTTATCCGCAATCAGCGTCACAATGACGCCAGCATCGGTGCGACAAGTTACTTTGAAGGCATTTCCATCGTTGTACTTTTCATTTTCGTCCCGATAGCACATGCCATCACGTTGCTGGCGTGGTGTGGCATCCTCCCAAATCGGCAGTCCTAACTCACGTTTTGTAACTTTAGTGAGGTGCGGTGCTAGGATCACACACCCCGTATGCCCCGACCAGTGCAACACATCCAACCCAGAATCGTTTTCGGGGAGTAAAGGATCACCTGCATTGCCAAAAATAGACTCTACGAAGTCTAGATTGCTGACCAAACCGCCTGGCACAAGGAACAAAGTTTCCATGGTTTTGTGCCGGCAGAACCCAGAAACAGAGGGACAAACGAGGGGCCTTAGAAACAATGACACAAATGTCTTATTCGCGCCACCTTGCGTGCTGAGGTAGGGCAATTGCAACATCTCGTCTGGCGGCTGTAATGCATTCTGGAATAGACGGGCGAAGACCCCTTTGGGAACGGAACACTTGTCTGCAGGCACTGGTAGACCACCCTCACAAATGTGAAAAGTCCCCTGAGTTGTGCGGCGATCGGCTCGTGGATTATGCACGACACCGTTGTAAACACGAAAACTCGAAAGCAGGTCATTCGAGAATGCGTCGCCCTCTGCCGGCAAACTCAATAGCCGCGCCATACCATGCCGATCCAAGCACAAAGTTGGATGCGGCAAGTCCATCGGCTCATCCACGGGCGCGTCACCAAAATGAGAACTCAAGAAGTTTTCAATACGATAGCTGATGCCCGAACGATGGGCTGACAACAACCGGTTCTTTTCACGCATCGTTGCCAAGAGACTCTCAGCCACCCGAGACGATGATTTTGCTGCTCGTGGCAAAGTAAGGCCGGCCAACGACAATTGCATATGCAGATAATCGACCAATTCGGCGCGCTCTGCCAAAGTGTCCGCAGGCAGTGTATTGGAATTCCAGCCTAGTGCGGAAACTGGATCTTCAACTAGCCAATCGTCGCCAACTTCTTTCCATGTAATCGACATTTACATTCTCCTGAACTATTGCGACAACCAAATCACTTAGTCAACACAAACCACTGCACTTGAATAGGGAGGTAGATACGATTTCGTCTCGAGCAATTATAGGCACCCTAAGCTTACTCCAGGAACAAAGCTGGTCAGTGTTCGTTGTGACCGGCAAACACCATGCGCTTGCCCAATCTGCCATGGGCAACGCTGGCTCTTTACAGCCCCATAGCGTGACTTTTTCACCCCCTCTCGAAAGTGCTTATAAAGAAAAAAGATCTCTTAATTATCCTCCGAATCAAGGTTTTTACTCCCATGCGCGGCTCAACCAAATATCCACCTGCTGGTAAGGTGTATGGTTAGTGAGTGATTCATCATATAATGCCGATCCATGCGGTGATGCCCAACCTGGTCCGACACACGATCGTCTTCCAAGTCGAATCCTGTTTGTATTTGGTCGTCAGCATGTGGTCAGACCTGTATTCCCTTCAATCTAAGAGCACACTATGAAATTCGCACTGTGCAATGAATTGTTCCAAGATTGGTCGATGGAAAAGTCACTAGAATTGACATGCGATTGTGGCTATTCGGGATGGGAAATCGCTCCTTTCACGCTGGCCAAATCTGCTGACGAGGTTACCTCGTCGCAGCGCAAGGGAATTCGGAATCTCATCGAGTCATTCAACATTGATGTTGTGGGGTTACATTGGCTGTTGGCCAAAACTGAGGGCTATCATCTGACAACGCCCGATGAGCAGATTCGACGACGGACGGCCCAATATTTGAACCAACTTTCTGCATTGTGCCGAGACCTCGGTGGCCACATCATGGTTCTAGGAAGCCCTCAACAAAGAAACTTTCCCGTAGACATGACGCATCAACAGGCCGCTGACAATGCACTAAGTTTGCTGGAAATAGTTGTAAAACAACTTGAAACTGATAACGTCATTCTCGCCCTCGAGCCCTTGGGACCAGGAGAAGGTAATTTCTGGAATTTCGCCTCCCAGGCCGTCGAAGTCATTGAAAAACTAAACTCTCCATTTGTGCAGTTGCACTTGGATGTCAAGGCCATGAGTACTGAAGGCAAACCGATTGACGACATCATTCGAGAAAATGAGGAACACATGGTTCATTTTCATGCCAATGACCCGAATCTCTTGGGTCCAGGCATGGGAGACGTCGACTTCAGGCCCATTTTTCAGGCTCTCAAGGACGTGGCGTACAACGGCTGGGTCAGTGTAGAAGTATTTGATTATTCGCCGGGCATAGAAAACATTGCGAGAAACAGCATGCGAAATATGCAAGCAGCCCTAGATGCGATTTCATAGCGAACGAAGAATCGTGCTGTCCAACATGCAAAATGATACAACCGGTTTAGCTATCGAGGTACGAGAGTTCTATAAAGACTACGGGCAAACTGTAGCCGCCGATGGCATCAGTTTTTCTGTTCCCCGCGGCACTATCGCTACTCTTGTCGGCCCCAATGGAGCCGGTAAGACAACTACCATTCGCACCTTATGTGGGATTTTGCGTCCCACATCGGGACAACTTAGCGTAGCCGGCTTTGATGTTCAAACTCAAGCCTTACTGGTGAAACAGCGTATTGCCTACGTTCCAGATGATCCGCCGTTGTTTGAAACCCTAACTGTTTGGGAACATCTGCAGTTTGTCGCTTCCGCATACAACGTTTCCGATTGGCAAACCAAATCAGAACAATTGCTTGACTCACTTCGATTGGAGACCAAACGCTCGGCTTTGGCCAGCGAACTTTCAAGGGGAATGCGGCAGAAAATTGCCATTGCATGTGCTTACCTACATGACCCCGAAGTACTCTTCTTAGATGAACCATTAACCGGATTGGACCCGGCTGCGATACGCATGCTGAAGAAAACAATGGTTCAGCGGGCAAGTACTGGTGCAACGGTACTGGTCAGCAGCCATCTACTAGCCTTGGTAGAAGATATTTGCTCTCACTTGATTGTGCTGCGAAAGGGCAAGTGTCTCTTTAGTGGATCGTTGCAGGCAGCTCATGAATCACTTGGTCACACGGGTTCCCTCGAAGAAGTTTTCTTCAGCTTAACGGGCGATGAGGAATAGCCAGGCACTCTTTTTTGCCGTGGCGTATCAAAAACTCTATCTCATGTTCGGCGGTATAGCTCAATCTGATTTGGTCCACGAAACATCAACAGCAATGCACCGGACCGTGCCGAACGCTCGAAAACTAACCGTAAAAAGTGCTCTTCTCCCGGCCACGGGTATGCAAAAACCATCGCAAAATCTGAGATATCCATTTGGTAACGCGAATAGGCACTTTCGATACTATGCGTCAGTGATATCAATGGTTCTGTGCACTCGGCATACTTCCGCGCCCCTTGGGGAAGAAAATTCCCGTGCCAAACCTCCGCATGGATGTTGTTTTTCTGAAGCAGTTTTTCAGCCTCCACACACAGAAATTCTTCGGCCTCAATGCCTACAGCATCTAATCCCAAGATCGCCGCGATACCTGTGACGACTGCAAATCCACAGCCCCATTCCACGAACAAACGACCGTCTAACAACTCTTTTTCCAGACACTCGCGAATGGCAAGTGCCACGTACTCAAAATCGCATTCAACATACTGTGGCAGGGGTTGCTCCCGAAAACAATCCCAATAAAGCTCGATTCTTCGCCGTGATTGAAGGATCCAATTTGACACGTCCCCAGGCAGACTAGCATCTGGTATCTCCAAATCGATTGAACGTAGCCCCATACTATCACTCGTTTCAGACTGTGAACGCACAAACCAATATCAAACCAACAAAACTACAATTCGACGCACCGCTGCCTCCATGAGCTTTCAGCCGCCAAATTCGTCGCTTGAGCCATTCTTAACGAATTGCCAATTATTTTCTGCTGAGATTATTACAAATGTCACATTCGGCATAGGGAGGCGCAGGCAATATCGATTATCTCAGTTCAATCTTATTGCCTGATAGTTCTGGTGTACGTTAGACGATAGCCGTTTCGTGATGGCATGTTTTCGTCGAATATCCATGGATACGGATCATCGGGGATACGGATCATCGGGTGGATGCCCAATCGTTGCCCTGTAACGCTAGCATTCCGGCTACTTCAGTGCTTGTGCACATCAACTAATCACAAGGCATTACCGAAGGATTGGAGTTGTATTGGACATGATGTCAGATACTAGCACGAGCTCCATTAGTGAAATCCCAACTGTTGTAGGTACCACCAACCAGCAACTCCTGGGCAAGGTATTGTTACGCAGTGAGCTGGGGCAAATTGTCCAACAGTGGCTGGTAAGATCAAGCAAATGCACTATTGGCAGTGCCCGCAGCTGCGCGCTGCGCTGCGAACTGAGTGGTATTGCCCCGTACCATGCTCTACTCGTTATTGGTTCCAAGCATGCTCTGGTGCGCGCACTTGCTCCCAAAGTTAGTCAAGACGGTCTAAATGCAAATGAGATCCTACTGAATGAAGGAGGCGGTGCATTCGAAATCGCGGGGCATCGCTTCGAGTTCTTTCGTCACGTTGAACAATCCAATTCAACGACGCCTATCGAATCCCTACCAATCAGTGGACGAATGAAGTTTACGCTCGCTCGCCCACATGAACTGGTCCGAAGAAAATCTATTATTGCGCCTAGCCACCCAGGAGGACAGGAAGAAAAGGCTGCAAGCAGCGAAGAAACTCATGCTCTCGCGCAAACCAAATGGATTTCGGATGTCATTCGTCGTGCCGTTGAGCCTTTGGAGAGCCAACTTCTGGGAATACTAGAACCAATCGCAGAGCTGCAGGCCGAGGCGCGCAAGGTCAAGCTGTCACGTCGTAAAAGAAAAGCGCGAAAGGGTAAACGGCATAGCGCTCAACCTGCGACACCTAATCCCCATGGCTTGAAACTAGAAAACGCAGCATGCGAGCCACAAGACCCAAGCTCCGCCCAGACAGGAGCTGAATTCAGAGAACCCACAATCGGAAACCCCACGCAGGTATCGCTCTCACCGGCTGTTGAAGAGCTACTCACTCAGCAATCTGCAGCCATGGATGTACTTTCAGAACGTATCAGCGATGTGAATTCACAACTGCTTTCCATCGAGCGAATCGTTGCCGATGCGCAGCGTCCTCTGGTGCCATCCACGCAGGGCGAGTTGGTCGCACCCAATCCTTTGGAAAGTGATTTTGCACAGAACATTGCCATTGAGCAACTGCAGACCGGCATCATTGCTGTCTCTCAGGCTCTGGCTGATCTCACTTCTCGGCAAGCCCATCTATCTGAGCAGGAAAGCATTTGGCGGACCGGCGTACAGGACCAACTATCAGCATTGCACTCAGCAATTGAAACGTTAGTTCACGTGCCCGATCGAACCGCAGCGGAAATTGGTATCACCCCTGAAGAATACGTACCTGCTGTTGGCTTCAATTCAGCTGTACCACCAAACGCTGACCGTTCGGAGTGGACCAGCGAACAGTTGGCAGAATATCCGGAAGTTGAATCGATCCCAACATCGACCGCCGACGCAGCTGAATTCAGCCAGGACTATAGTCATGACAACGGCGAATGGAATACTGACTCCTTCGAAGAAATTGACTCGGATTATAGACCGGAAGATTATCAATCAGAACAGAGCAATACCGGTCTAAATCCCGAAGTACTCCCTGAAGAATATGACCAATCGTTGGGGCAGGATCAGTCTTATCAGTTCGCTGGAGAAGATGGCGCTACGTTTTCCTACGACAATGACGCAACAAACAGCCAAGAGGCATTCGACTACCATCCAGCTTACGAGAACAGCGAGTACGGGGAGGAACCGCAGGTTGATGAATACTCGGCCCCACCTCATTTTTCTGAAACAGATGAGGCGTTCCCTGAGATTGAGGACCAACTACCATACCAATCATCCCTAGATGATTGGTCGGCACCCGCGGAGAACTCTGGCAACGGTCCGGATAGTCTCGCACCGACCGAGGGAAACATCTTCGATCCAGAGCCGGATCGCTATCATGTCGAATCTAATATATGGGACCGAACGAATACGGAACATGAGTTACCTTTTGCTAACACGACAAGCGATGAAGAGGACCAGTTTCCGACTCTTGGGAATTTTCAGGACGAAGCAGTTTCACCACCGACCTACTACGGAGATGCTGAAAACGATGACTCCTCGGATCCAGACGATAACTACAATCCCAAATATCCAATCACCAACTCTCCTGAAATCGACGACAGCGGCGTAAATTCTGCGACCGACATGCCATTGCCCAGTTGGTGGACCGACCAGAATTCTGCCGGAGATCATGATTCCCGCAGAAGCCAAAACACGCAGGAGCGCGACCTAGTCTCTCGACTTAGGGAATCTCAGGGCGAGTTCTCGTATGGTGACTATCCAGAATACGATCCTGCCAATCAAGTTGCCGAGGCAAACGAAGGGTCGAATCCGGAGTCTTCTTTGACCAACATTGATGAAGGCACTTTCTCGCAGGTTCATGAGAGATTGCAGCATCTAACCGGGCCACCTGACGCCGCCTCGCCGTCCGAAGAATCGACGTTTGTCGAGCAGGAAGCAGAGCAAGTCATTCTCGATGCGCGACCCTACGAAGATGAAGACGAACCCATCACTGAAGACTCGCATGAAGAGGATAGTGTCGAAGATTATATGCAACGGCTCTTGGAGCGTATGCGGGGCGGGGATAGTACACCCCTAGCAAAACCCTCTGGCGGAAAGTCAACTCCTAAACCCACTGTGAACACACAGCCTAAAGATACCGTTGCTACGACTCAACCATTACCTGTTGAAACTACAGAACCGTTCGACCCATCCAAGTACTTACCCCGTGTAACTGCACCTGAAAAAAGTCAGAACTTGGCCGCCATGCGCGAATTGGCGAACAATTCAGCAAGAACGGCTATTATCAAAAGTGCGCGTCAACGTCACGTGACAACACTTTTTCTCAAATTGGCGGTAGCCGTAATTGGTGCAATTGTCGGCAGTGTTTTGATTACCATCAACGGTTTCAATTTAAACATCGGTCTGGTGGCTACAGTTGCTTCCTTCCTAGTGGCACTGATCTGGGGCTTCGATGCCTTGTCGAATCTCAAGATGATCATGCAGAGCCTAGTGCTTCGGCCAAATGAGAACACACCTCCACCAGTCAATGAACTGGATGAAGGTCAAGACTTCGATGAGGAGTCAGATGGAGTGGAATAAAGGGGGAGCAGGTGTTGTCCTCACTCCCTTATTCAGCTCCGTATTTCTGAGAGTACTTGTGAAACAACTGAGTGTGTTTGCTACTCAAATCCACTTCACGTCCTTGGATGTAGGCAAGCTCTACCTGCGTTGGCACCTCCAGGATATCCCCGTCAGCAATGAAAAGCGTTGCGTCCTTTCCTACTTCCAGGGAACCGACTTTTTCACTTGCACCCAAGATTTCAGCCGGTGAAAGTGTAATCGATCGCAAAGCCACCGTTTCATTCAACCCATATGCCGCAGCCGTTGCGGCATGGTACGGGAGGTTGCGCATCATGCTCGCTCCAAAGCGATTGCCTGCTGAAATGCAGAACTGCAGACCGCAAGCATGTAATCTCGCGGGCAGCGTGTAGGACTCGTCGTATGAACTATTTCTATACTGTGGCGTGCGATAGGTTCCACTAACGATGACTGGAATATTGTACTTCAGCAGCAATTCGGCACACTCTGGAGCTTGCGCCCCTCCGTGAATGATCATGCGCAATTGATGCTTATTCGCAAAGGCAACCGAACTGTGAATCTCATCAATAGAATTCGCTGTCACAATGAGAGGAATCTTCTTCGACAATACACCTGCCATTGCCTCTAATCGCAAATCTCGCCCAGAGGTTGGATCTGGCAACCGTTGTCCATAACGCTTGGCCTGCAATAGGAATTCATCGAGTTCACGTATATCGGACTCGCGACCCGGCCAGCGCAGTTGCATACCAACGTCCTCTAAGAGCGACATACCTTCCCACGTCCAACCATCCAGCATCATCAATGACGATCGTCCAGCTAGAAGTCGACCCGAAGGAGCCGAAACAGCCAACAATACACCATTGGCCCGCGCGACGGGAATTAGTTCGCTATCGGGATTAAACGCCACCGCAGATCGCACATTGGGATTAAACGTACCTGTTTCTGACGAATCGATTGAAGAAGATATTGAATCTATTTCCGTTAACCCAATGTCACTTTGAGCCTCAATCAAGCTTGGGAAAAGATGCTTCCCCGCCGCCTGAATAATCTCCGTGCCAGCCGGAATATTGACACTCGGCCCCACGGCAGTGATCTGACCATTCTCAAATACTAGGCTGCCAACCATCGTATCTCCGCTTACTGTATGTATGGTCGCACCCACGATCGCAACTGGAGACGATTGCGGCTTCCCAGGAATCTGGTCAGAAGCAAAGAGCGGTACTACAACCAGAACCATGGCGCTTAGGCAAGCGGAAGCCAACATCTTATTCATAAAACTCATAGGGATTTTTCCCAAACAATGAAGTGTTCAACTCGATATGATTTCGCAATCTTGAAAGGCGATTTCCAATCCGCCTACTTAGCCTGTGCGTCGTAATGATCGACCATATGGTCATGACCCTCATGGTTATGACCGCAAAACTCATCAAAACGGACCCACCAATAGGATGGATCGCTTTGATCTGCACCTCGCTGAGTCTTACCGCCAGATTTTTGAGCAGCTTGAACCAACTTACGATGTAGTTCCATATCCGCCTCGTGTTGTGCTGTCGATTCCTGTCGGTCAAAGTATTTTCGACCGTCAATCCAAGTTTGCATGCACATGGACAGTGCGGACAGTGGGCTTCTATTCCACAACACAAAATCTGCGTGCTTACCAGGCTCCAGAGAGCCCACGTAAGGGTCGATACGCAATTGCTTAGCCGGATTAAGCGTGACGAACTTTAGCGCCTCGCTCGGCTCGACTCCGCCATACTTGACAGCTTTCGCTGCCTCATGATTCAAATGCCTTGCCAACTCGGCGTCATCTGAATTAAAGCTAACAACTATCCCAGACTTGTGCATAAGGGCGCCGTTGTATGGAATGGCATCGACTACCTCCAACTTGTATGTCCACCAGTCAGAGAAGCTGGAAGCAGTTGCACCATGAGCTGCTATGGCTTCGGCTACTTTGTAGCCTTCCAGAATGTGCTGCAAGGTACCGATCTGAATGTGAAAACGTTCCAGAGTCCGCAGGACGGTCAGGATCTCATCCTGACGGTAACTATGACAATGCACCCATCGCTCTCCAGCCAGGATTTCACCCAGTGCATCCAATTCCAAATCCCGGCGTGGCGGCAAACCAGATGGCTGACGACTCCAGGCTTGCCAACGCTGGCGATATTCCATAGCTGCATCGAAGCGGTCCACCATGATCTGCTCTACGCCCATGCGCGATTGAGGATAGCGTCCAGTTGGTTCGCTCCAGTTACTTTGTTTGACATTCTCACCAAGCGCAAACTTAATGCCTGCTGGTGCTTCCTTCATTTTGAGCTCATCATCCATGGCTCCCCAACGTAGCTTTATTACTTGGTTCTGCCCGCCGATGGGATTGGCCGAACCGTGCAGAATATTTGCGGTAGTCACTCCGCCTGCCAGTTGCCTGTAGATGGTAATGTCGGTTGGATCAATAAAGTCACCAATCCGAACTTCGGCAGTGACCGCCTGCCCCGACTCATTGACGCCACCATCGGTTGCCATGTGCGAATGGCAATCGATAATTCCGGGAGTCAAATGCATACCTTGCCCATCAACCACCAACGCTCCCTCGGGAATTTCTAAACCTTTACCCACCGCCTTGATCTTTCCATCGCAGACAAGCATATCTGCGTTTTCGAGTATGCCAGCTGGGCCACAGGTCCAGATTGTTGCACCCCGTATTAACACATTCGGCACGAGCTCTGGGGGCTGCCTGCGGCCATAGGCACCCAACGGATAGTTCACCTCTAACTCCACACGATCCTCTGCTACGCTTGACTCGCGTTTTGAGGGTTCGTCCTTTCTTTCGGCCGGTCGACGCTCGGCCGAGAATGGAATTCGTTTGCCCCCCGAACTCAGAATAAACCCATGTAACTTGGGTGTTTCATCCCCAGACACCAGTGCAGCACTCACCCATGTTGTTCCTGCTAACAAATCTGCAAATCCATCAAGCTTGGAAAGTTCCGTTGCGTCAAAGCTACTGTCTAAACGAAATCCGTCGAATGAGAGCTCTTTCAGGTCCACTTGAACAAGCTTTGCAGCTGCTTCACCTTTCGAATCTTTCACTCGCTCAGATTCGTCAGCAGCGATGTCCTCTTGTGTCACATCGGCGTCCGCGGGTTGAGCTCCTTCAGAAGACGCCTGAGTTTTAGGATCGACTTCAGGATCGTCCTTGGACGCTGTTGCGTCAGAAACATTTTCACCAGAGGCCTCATCCTTTTTGGAAGCTACCTTGTCGAAGCTTCCCGGTTCTCCAAGTTTACCTTTCAGTGAACTAGCTTGACCGCTGATTTGAAAATCTAATCGCCCTAGGGTGCTATCCTGAAAGGCAATTTCCCATATTCCTGCAACGTTTTCGTCCAGCCCAGAATCCTCGCCAAATCGCTCTCCCCGCACCCAGGTTTCTTCGATTTTCGAGTCTTTGGAAAACAGCTCACCTTTGGTAATAATTAGGTTGGCAAATTTGCCAGTTTCCAATGTGCCAACTTGAGCCTCAATGCCAAGTAGCTTGGCCGGACGGGTTGTTAGGGCCGCCAATGCAATCTTGCTATCCAAACCATGTTCGATTGCCTTTCTAACACTGCCTACAAGCTCTGAAGGTTTATCAAGTCCCATAGAACTAATTACGAAGTTCACTCCTGCTTCTGACAACCGAGCAGGATTCTCCGGTGCCAAACGCCAATGCATAAGCGATTGCAAGGTCGTATCGACAACCGCTTCGGCCGTTGCAACGTCGGGAGTCGCAGGAAACGCGACCGGAATGATAATAGTACGATTTGTGCTGACGATATCGTCGAGCCGTCGATACTCACGACCTGAACCTCGAATAATGAGTTTCAATGAAAATTCACGAGCAATGCGGTCAGCACGCATCGCATATTGCTCGTTAGCACCATTGATGACTACTGTCTGTTGGCCACGCAAGGTTGTAGCTAGGGCAGCCAGCGCCGCGTTGTACTCTGGCGACTCTAGACTCGGATCTGACGCGACGGCTTGGCAGGCACGTGCATACCAGTCAGCATCCCAGAGAGCTTGCCGAACTAGCGCTACAGCCCCCATTGGACTGTTGGGATAATCTCTCGAACGCCGATCGGGATACAGTTGCATGTGCTGGAATAGAGATGGAACGAGCAAACTCTTCGACCAATTAGAAGTATCAACCGAGACCACACAACTTTGCCCGGCCATCAATCCGGAATTGGGCACCAGGGCTGCAATTCCTATTCCAGCATCCCTCAGAGCCGCAAACTTGGCATCGTCCGCCTTCAGCCCTACGTGCAATTCATACTCAGGATGTATGTTGGAATTCCAATACGCCCCCGCCAGTTCTGTTGTGTTGGTCGGCCAGTCGACACAAGCATCGATAAACGCCGGATAGAGGAACTTGCCTTCGCAGGAAATGATTTCGACTCCTGCAGGTACGGTAACGTCATGACCAATCGCTTGTATTTTCTCTTCGGCGATGATTATCGTCCCAACCTTGGGCTCAGCACCTGGTGCGGTCACAATCGTTCCACCCACTAGCGCAACAGTCGTCGGAGGACGAAACCGTACGCCAACGTCTGGCGCCACCCCAACCTGCGCCCATCCAACATGCGACGGCTGAGCAATAATCAATGCCGATAGGAAGAATAGGCATATCAAACGTTTTTCAATCATGACACGCACTCTGGAAACTCTTAGAAACTAGGAATTCTTTGGCCTAGCAGGCCGATGAAAAACTCGATTTGCAAAATCTTGTTGACAATTAGTAACCCGAAGCGTCAGCGAGGGGCT
>JAGQOY010000388.1 GCA_020427005.1 Planctomycetales bacterium | reverse complement strand
TTTTACTTGGCTGAGTGCGACGGGGGCTAGCCGGCTAGGGCCGTATGTTCTAATCAGTTATTACGATCGCTACGCAGCCACGCTAGTTGGAATCAAGTGCATACTAATAGTCTACGGCTACGTTTCCGTTTTTTGCAAGCGACAGATTGCATGACTTATCATCGAATCCATCACCGACGCTGGCAAACTCTTACCCACCCCCCGGCAGCGAACAAATTCCGCAAATTGAGGAAAAATCTCTTTGACATAGAAGATTCTGGTGGTCAAATGACAACTTCGTGAAAACGATTTGCGTTATGCCAGTTACGGCCCTCAGGTGCGCAGTCATGCACAAGCTCACAAGCTCACAAGCTCACAAGCTCACAAGCTCACAAGCTCACAAGCTCACAAGCTCACATTGTTGCCGAGCGGAGAGTTCTCTTCAATTCCGCGTTGCTGTCTGCGGAAGTATTGGCCTTGTGGGTTGATTTGTTTTACACCACCGTAACTCTCATTGGTTATGCGATTCTCACGTGGCCATTTCTTTATGTGTTGCCGCAAGCACACCATCGGAGTCGCTGCGCTCGGGATTCATTTCTACCGCGATCAGTTCATGCTTTCGCTTGTTGTTGTTTGAAACTTATCCCCGTTGGAGATCTGCACAATGGGGTTTTGTGTTTTGGTGCTCGATATTCCTTTTTGGGCAACGGGACTTCTAGCGTTCTGGACAACGGTTAGGGACTGTTGGCCGGCTGTAAGATATCGAGAATTTAGTAGGGTTTTCTAATAGGAGTTGAGTAAATGTTGTCTAAGCTTCGGGTTTCGATGATCGTTTGCTGTCTGATTTGCTCGTTTTCCGTGGGACAGGCCTTCGCTGGAGGTACCTATTGTACCACACTTTACAATCTGTTTTGTTATGGCGATTGTACGACCCCGGGATTTGTGTGCCAGTGGACCGCTCTGCCTGCGGGTGGAAATGTGTGTTTCTGTAGGTAACACAACAGTTGACTGGGGGGCAGTTGCTAGGCTCTCGTCTGCTGTTGCTCCCCTAATTTCTTTCGCGGTTTCCGGGAAACAAAAATTGGGGAAATCAGTGCTCACTTGTAAGCAGGTTATAGTTGCTGCATCTTTAGTATTGGCTTTTTCTTCGTCGGTTCGTATTTGCGCGGCAGGTAATGAGATATTGACCCGCTTTCTCAGAGATGCACCGCTTGCTTGGGAGGAACTTCAGGAAAAATATGTTGGCATGACATTCCCAGTGGCCACGTCCCGTAAGCAGTTTGCTACTGCCGAAGGCAGGCTCGCTATAACCTCTCGAATGAACAATAAGATACAGGTATTCATTGGGAAAGATCTGTACGTCCGATGTGACACGACTGTTTCTTCTCAGAAGGTCGACGCTAGCAAGTCTAGCGAAGGCAATTCTGTCCTTTCCGCCGAAAGCAAACTTGAGGGCTCGACCGTCAGGAATATTGACTATGTGTTTAGCGTAGGCAAGGGCTCTAGTGGATACTCAGTTCGTTCATTAGAGTACCTTTCAGATGGGGGTTTCCCAGAGTCTCTGAGATTCTTGATGCCTCTGGCTTTTCCAGGGCTACGATACGGCGATAGCTTGGTACCCTATAACTTATACCAAATGTCGACTGCGCAAACGGTTCCAATGCAGTTTTCGCTAAAAGCAACTGCGGCATCAATGAGGGATTCGCTGGTCGAGGTTGAATTGGCACCCGTCAGCTTCAACGGCGAGCCGTTACCGGAAGGTTTTGGACAGAATTACCGTGGGACGCTTTTGCTCGATCCAGATCATTTCTGGGTCGTTCGACAATTCGATGAGTACTGGGAGTCCGCCGACAAATCAAGCAGGCAAAAGACACGCTATATCGCTAAGTATAGCGATATGTACTCGTTTCATCCAATTCAGATAACAATGACCGCTACCTCGGACGGGACTCCAGGTTACCAACAGGTAGAAGAAACGACGCTTGGGCCTCTTACATCTCACGATTTGCCGGAGGTCGAATTCAGGTTGACTGCGTTTGGGTTGCCAGAACCGGAGCAAGTTTCCCCACAATTTCCATGGATTGGAGTATTCGCGGTAATTGTCACACTGTTATTACTATTGAGCACATTCGTTTTTCGCAAAAGTAGAGTGTTGGTATGACACGTTATTTCACAACTCTGGTCGTGCTGATTCTAATTGTAATCGCTTTCGGTCTTGGTTATGTCCTAGAACGTGGGCGGACGGTTGGAGGTGATCTAGTTGTAGAAGATGTATTTTTAGGCGAGGGGCATGTAGGTGATACTTGTAGGTACCAGGCCAAGCTATCGAATTTTAGCAACAGTGAGATCAAGATCGTAGGTGTGGTTCCTTGTTGCGGCAACACAGTGACCGATTATCCTTCGCAGATCGCGTCAGGTGAAATTGGGCGCTTAGCCGGTCAGATTGTTCGACCACCTTTTGACGGTGAATCGAATTGGCGAGTCAAGGTCTACTACCAGGTTTCGGACGGACACCTGCAAGTACGTGACTTTCGGATTTCAGGGTGCACAACAGGAGCGGAGGACCTGACCGGCTATGAACTGCCTGCGAAACTTGAATCCATCCTTGAAAATCCTACGGCCATCAGCGAATCTTAGCAGGAGTAAACATGTATGAATGCAAATGCCGGTATGACGAACAACTCTTCTGCGGTTTTGTGGCGACTGGCCCTTTCAATTTCGTTGTGCATTTTTCCGATTATCCTGTTGTGTTTCCTGGCATGGCTTCGTAGTTTGGAGCTGCAGACGATGGGGTCGCAAGTCAAACCGACCGCAATTCCAAGTTTGGTAGTCGCTGCTGTCTCTAGCGTGTTGACACTACTTTTCTCTGTAGCTAGCGCATTCGGAGTGATTAGCAATAGATCCACGCTCTTTATCCACTGCTTGAGGTTTGCTGCTATTGGGCACGGTGCACTGATAGTCGCTTTGTTGGTTTCGGTCATGATCTAGCGCTTTGCCTGTAGAGTTTAGAGCAAACATAGCTAAATTCTGTATAGCTCGTGATAATTGACTGACAGGCCGAACCTTGGTCTGCACGTGTCGCTGTCGGAGTAAAGTTATGTGGAATGGACAGCCTATCATGCATTATCCTCAACAATTGATTCTCCGAGCGCGCCAAGCCTTCACTCTTGTTGAACTCCTCGTCGTTCTGTCTATCATCTCTTTGCTGGTCAGTCTTCTATTACCTGCCGTACA
>JAGQOY010000387.1 GCA_020427005.1 Planctomycetales bacterium | reverse complement strand
GCTGCATTTGCTGGATCGGATATATCCGCTCCTTCCGCGTTCGATTGAACGCGGCCCCATTGAAGCGCTGTGGCCAACATCGCCGTGGACGTGTAACTTGCACCTTCCGCGTTCGATTGAACGCGGCCCCATTGAAGCCGTGCTAGCCGTAGCCGTAAAGCTAATGGACTTACCACCTTCCGCGTTCGATTGAACGCGGCCCCATTGAAGCTCTATCTCAAGACTCATTAATTCACTGGGGGAAGATCTACAGGAAAAGCGATTGTCCTTGATATTACTGCTCACGATATTGTTTTTCTGCCCTATCCAAAACGTGCACGTGTTTCTTAAATCAGTGGAAACGGGGCAAGTAAATAGACCTTATGAAGCTGAACAATGGATTGGAAGTGTCGCTTCCCTCCTTGGGAACGGAATCGACTAATAGTGGGCGAATTTTTGGTGTGAATTGGCAGGTTATACGAGCCTTGTTGAGATACAAGTCCATCAAATCGTTTACATGATCAAGCTGGAAGCGAAGCTTAGGATCCCAGGCTACCAACTGATGTGGCGATGTCGTAACAGCCCCACTTGTATGCAGCCGGTGATTGCCGTTGGTTTGCAAGAATACGATACCGGGTCCATAAACAACCGTCGAGAAATTTCGGTCACATGCGAATGCTGCCAATGAAAAATTGGCGCAACTTCGGAACCGAGTTCGTGTGAAAGCGATGAGGTGACTGAGGCTTACCGCCATGCATTCCCCTTCAGCAAGTTCAATGGTCACGATTTGCTTGCCTCCAGGACAAGCAAGCTCGACTCTTGAATTTGCATACTCGGTAGAAACTCGCAACATAAACAACAGGTTGTTGAAGATCCTAGCAAGTGTGGCCTGCCATGGGACCGGTGTAATAACACTTTGACGAATTCGCGAAGATGCGTGTATGGGCACGTTGCGTCGAACATGCAAGCAATGCTGTGGTTGCAAGGATACAATAACCTTGCCATCGTGTTCGGTGAACTTACACATTGGTAACAATCCTTCAGGGTAGACAAAATTGGATTTGAGCCCGGCCAAACAAGGCCGTGCGGGCAAATAGATACAAGTAGGAACGCAACAGTACGCACCCGACCGTTGTGTACAGCAGCAACTGAGATGCTTGTAGAAAAGCGTGAATCAAGCCAAAAAAGCTGCGAATCCACCAAGGTGCAGGAGCCACCAAAGTCTGCTTCGCCACGAGCATCGCCTTCTGTTTGGCTAACCTTTCCATTTCGCTCTCAAACCACGCAGTGTTCAACCGAAACGGTTGGCGCTGCGAACTTGCGATCAAGTACTCTAACTCCTGATCGGCATCCTCAATGGTCCCCAAAGCGATACTCTCCGAGCTGTGAACAGCGGCGTCAATTTGATTGTCAATAAAGGCAACCAAAGCAATGCCTGGCAGTAAGACTATGAAGAATGGGAGCCACACCCCCAGCGATTTGAAAAAGGTCGAGAAAAGGTGAAAGTTCCGGTAGGACGTGCGAAGGTTGTCCCCAAGTGCATGGATTGCCAGGATGCCAAAGATTGAGGCTAAACCGAGTCTACAGGCAAGGATTGGCGCGCTTCTCCATCCCAACCATTGCAGAAACAACGTGCCTAGTGAGAGTAACATGGCGATCCACACAATTTCCCGGACGGGCAAAGGCCTGGGGCCGGACTTGAGTAGTGTGGCATCCTTCAACAATACAAAGTTCCGAACCGCTGCCAAATCGCGGCGAATCGACTGGGCAGCTTGAACCAGCGACGGTCGCAGAATCACGCGTAGAATCGTCAAAAACGGATCCAGCACGGCCTTCTGCCGGGCACGAAATTGCCTTCGGCGTTTTTCTTTTTCGGCCAGCTGCTGGGCTGCCAATTGCCGAATCTGAACCATGCGAATGCAGCCACATCGAATCCATTCATTTCTTGTAAAGCGATGGCTACGTATCTCATGTTGAGGCGCGATTCGACCGGCATCGATCATGCGAACAAGTTGCAAGTCGTCGATCGGCCCGGCCGTAATTTGTAAGCGAAGAAAACGATCGGTTTCGTAGTACCAATTTGAGCTTAGCCGTTGGTCGTATGGAACATTCACATTCGGAAACAACCAAACGGTCCTTTTGCAATTCGGGCATCCGCTTAATCGACCCACACTCGCTTCATCAATAGTTTGGCGGGCGTCGCAGAACGGACAATCAAAAAATGTGGCCATAGTGAAGTACTCCTGTACCTTAGCCGTGGATTTGCATTGATGTGGGTGCGTGGTCCTAAATACATTGATGGACGCTTAGACAGTGGAAAGCAAGTTAGGCATCTCCGAATCCATAGAGTAAGGAAGAACTGAAAAGAGGTTGGTTTCATTGTTAGCTCGCATGCTACGCACAGCTTGCATGGCCATGGCGGATCTTCAGAGTGTGGACTAATTGAAGAGTCATTAAAAACCTCTGGACAATGGCAACAGTCCCTCTGACTTGATGCGTTGCAATTCCTCATGTGAAATCATCCACTCCTTGGCAGATCCGCGACCCACGGCGCGTTTCTGAGCACGGCAACGGCGATTGCGACACCATTCACGGACACAATAATGCGATTTTCCAAGAATCTCAGCTACGGTTTTCGTGTCGTACCATTCCTGATGGACTTTAGCCGAGAGCAACTGTTCGAGCTGTTGCTCGATACGTTCCAGTCGTTGTAGGACTAGCTCTGTCATTGGAATTCTCCCTTGAAATAAGTTGTTAACCAGAACCATGTTCACTTTGCTCAATCCAGTTTTGGCAATATGGGGTTTTCCACTAACGAAGACTGAATGACAAACTGGCCTGACTTGAATCCAGCCATATCAACAATGCGCTGCCAGCGTCGTGTTTCTTCAGGAGCAACACAATAAAGTGCCAAGCTTCCGCCACGTTGTTGGTAGCCTTGAAGCGCAGCCAACATGCGATTACCGCTAGCTTGCTTTTCCTGCGGATCCTGACTGGAATCAATCATGTCGCTGAGAATCACTGTCAACAAACGCGTTGATGGCGCAACGCCGTGCACCGCCGATACGTAGTTCACTGCTTCCTCGGTCGCCTCGTAAACAGGAGAAGACTGAGGGTCGGATTGATCTTTCAAAAACCGATTGAAAACTTCCGGACTTGGGAACTTTGCCCGCATTTCTTCAGGCGTTCCTTCCCAAAGAATAAAGTCCTGCCTTTGGCTCATCTGAGCGACGACGAGACGGGAATTGCCACCCAGGCT
>JAGQOY010000386.1 GCA_020427005.1 Planctomycetales bacterium | reverse complement strand
GCTCTGACGCTTCGGGTTACTAATCGTCCACAAGATTTTGCAAATCGACTTTTCATCACACTGCTAGTGCGAGTCGCACGGACGTATAGCGTGTGTTTTCAAGAAATCGTTGATCAAATGGGCAAAAGTACGCTACTCTTATGTGAAGTTTTCTCTAGAAGCACTAACGCATTGGGGTAACGACTTGTCTGCCGACCTGGAGTCGTTCTATTCGACAGAATTAAGCAGAGCGAATGTTCCCAATCCATAAAACGTGTACTCCACGTCGTCTCCATGATCTAGCTCGAAACCGCGAAAGCCTCCCGTGGCTAGTTCCATGCTGGACACATATTTCCAAGCTGCGGCCAGGTCACTTTCACCTAATTCTCCGGCGTCGGTTAACGAAACACTTGCCGTAAATGTACTTAGCAAATCCGGCAAGGGAATGCGCGTATTGGCCTGGTAACCACCTTCTTCTGTTTGCAGGTCAAGCAAGAAATTGGCCGCTGATTTTTCAATCTCGGGCGCTAACAGCTTCAAGATTCTCAAGGCCCCTAGAGCGGCAGCCGTAGGATTGGTTCCGGAGCGTTTTGCGACTCGAATCTCCAAGAAACCGCCATCCGATTGGCGCTGATTCAAGAGAAATGTTGCCGTTCTTTCTTCCTCAGGAAGCGGTTGCCCAAGCAATTCAAGACATAGCAAAGCCAAAAATGTCTGATAAGTACTCCCGGCTTGCCCCTCAAGACTCTTACTAAACCCACCATCACTTCGACGAAGGGAGTACAACAACTCTGTCAGCCTGAGTTCCCAAGCCCTATGAATGTCCGCCAACGGTTCTAACCCACAAGCCGCCTCGATGAGCTTCGTCGAATAAACGATCGATAACAAGTCTACGATTGATTCATGCCCGTGCAACCGAGTAAGCAAGAACTTTGTGCACCGCTCCGCTATTGCACCCTCGAGCAGTCCCAACACGGCCAAGCATCGCAGCGCAAAACTTGTGTAATAAGGATCACTTTCACCCTCCCGCCCAGACCAACCACCGTCAGGTCGTTGCCGAGTGATGACATATCTTGCATGACGCTCCTGAATCTCGTCAGGCAACTGCACAGCCCCTATGGTCAGGCGCAGCATGAGCCGCTCTAAATAACCCAGTCGATCCAGTTGCGATTGGTCGTACATACGTGAGAGTCTAAGCGGGATAGCAACGGTGAGTCAACAAATAAGCGAGTAGGACATGATCGTGGATAAGACACCCCCAGCTGATCCGAGTTTACGCCGGAGTTTCTTCTACGTATTCCTGTAGGCGAGTCAGAAGCTCCATTGGAATGGCTACCGATGCCAAAGGTTTCCCGGATGCCACACGACAACAAACTGCAACGATCTTGCCAGACGCAATGCGATTTCCCTTGAGTTCAAAGCTAAAGTGATATGTCACACTTTTGTTGCCAAGCTTGGCGACACGCACTTCAATGTCAAGTTCGTCCTCGAAGCGAGCAACTCCAGCATAGTCGCACTCGACATGTACGCGAGGCCAACTCAAATGCCAGCCATCTCCCAGATCGTGCGTCACGGACCATCCCACAGCCCTCAACAACGCATGTTCCGCCTGCTCCATGTAGCACAGAAAAGCAGAAAAGTGCGCGATACCCGCGGCATCCGTTTCGCAAAACTCTACGCGTCGTGTCCAACGAAAAGCCTGTGACATGGTAACCAATCTGTAAACACTGACAATCGGCACAGGGGGCGATTAGAAAAAGCCGCTAACGGAGCGATTTGACTTGGCTTAGTGTAACGGAAAAACCCAACGAGAAATCGCTGAAGGCTTGGTCACAAAGAACAGATTAGTGCGTGTCGCACCGTCGTAAAGTGTTGTCCAATGAATTCAGTAATCAAACCGGCGAAAGCACGCTGCTCTTCGTGAAGCTTGCACTCGTAGACTCAATTGGGACTACTCAACGCGAGCCTTAGCAAATCTTATTTGCGGTCTTCGAAATACAGATTTGCGGGCAGCTATTCAAAGTCATCATTTATTACAAACAAAAGGCTTCCTCGAATTACCGGGGAAGCCTTCTAAGTGATTCAATCTAGGTCGATAACGGCTGCTATTCGCCAACATATGGAAGCAGGGCCATAAACCGAGCTCGCTTAATAGCTGCTGTTACGGCGTGCTGGCTAACCGCAGAACACCCCGTCTTACGTCGACCAACAATTCTTCCATGCCGGTTGACCAATTTCTTGAGAGTCTCAACATCTTTGTAGTCTACGAACATCGGCCGAGGTCGCTTGCCATCGACGAACAATGGATCCTTCTTCTTGGCTCGCGAACGGATTCGTGACCGCTTGCGTGCTCGACTCTTCGCAGTCGGTGCTCGACGCATCATAGACATGAGAATTAAAACCTTTGAAAACGTTTATTTGCCATTCAGTTTCGACAAACTTTTCTAAATCCGTAGAAAAGTTGCTTGGCACCATCGGTACCAGCTCCGTGTTTTTCGGTATTTGTGTGCCCCGTCCCAATCGTTGGCGCAGCCCCAATTGTCGGCTTAGTCCAACGGATGTGGTTAAAATCTGCGAAGCTCGCTTCTGGCTTTCCGGTCAATCTTTCACAAGACGGCTGCCGCGCATTCTGCTTGAGACAAACTAGGCCAAGTATGGGGAGATTCATAAGCCCAAACGGACCCAGAAATCTATCAGCTAAATTCAAAAGTCACAAGGGCCATCCGGGTTGAACCCTGCACTTTACGGCCGCTTTTGTCCATCCAAATATAGTAAAAATTCGAACCGCTAAATTCCAGCGAGCAATGATCTTAAAGAGCTGGACTTTAACGCTTGGGAAAATCCAATCCAATTGGAGCAGGCATCGTTTCAGGACCATCCGGCTGCCATGCAGACGGTTCGGGCAAATGGCCATATTGGTGCGAGTTCGAATCAGCTGGATAATCGGACGGTTTGGGTTGGAACATGGGTCGAGTTGGAACTGGCAGAAATCTTGGATAATCGGGGGCAGGAGGAAGCTCAGGCTCCTCTTTCCTCCATGGCACCATCCAATGAGGGAGCTTTGGAAGCGGTGGAACAATTCCAGGTGTTGTACACCCGGACGGAGACACGCCACTGGAGGGGTAAACTGAATCCGGGGAAGTACAGCCCGCTTGCTCCAGACTGGGAAAATCGTTGCGATAACTTGGAATTCCCAAAACTTGGCAACCCACGCCACTTGGGACTATACCCACCAAAAGGCAGGTTAGTAACAGCCATGATCTCCTGGTCGATTTGGGCATAACGAATTTTTCCAGC
>JAGQOY010000385.1 GCA_020427005.1 Planctomycetales bacterium | reverse complement strand
CGAAATCGACGGCGAACCGCTCTGCCCTGGGGTCACTGAGCATGCGCCGCACCTGTGCTTCGATGACGGCCGGATCTTTCAGTTCCCCGGTTGCTGCAAGACCAAGCAATGTGTCATCGGGAATCGAATTCCACAGAAAGAAAGAGAGTCGACTGGCCATTGCCCATGAATCTGAATCGTTCTCGTCGGGCTGTGGCTGGTTGTAAAGAAAATGCGGCGAACACAGTACTCCCTCAACGACAATTCGCCACGCATCAATTGGCGAGGCCCCTGCCTCCCGGCTGTCCTGATAGAGTGATTCATACCGGGCCAGTAGTTTGTCGGAGACCGGGCGTCGAAAGGCACGCATCAGCAACGCCCGCAGTCCAGTGTAAGTTTCTCCGTTCAACTCAAGTGAGTTCACCGGCAGGTTCTCGACCAACGCCTCCTTGGCCAGCGGCGGCCAATGGTCGATCAGCGGGCCATCGATACCAATTTCTTTGAGGTAGAGCGCTTCACCGACGATCATCTCACGGCCGTCGACTTTGCCCAGCGACGGCCTTTGGATTCGCGCGGTGTCCACTGCATGAATAAAGATGCTATCGCCCTCATTGAGCAGACACTCCGTCGAATGCGTACCCATCGATGCGTCGACCTGAATCAGGCCAACGCGTCGACCTCCGGTATTTGATCCAGGTGGCTTTTCGGATCGCTCCTGAGGCGTCAACGCCATCACTGCGACCTGGCGTGGCCGCTCCGGCGGCAGCACTTTCCTTGCGGCTGCGGCGACTCGCACCCCGAATTTATCTTTCCCGTAGTCCCAGGTCTTACCTGCGGAAATCAAATCGGCCTGGTTATTCCGCTGATAGGCCGTTACCGAAATCCTGTACAAGCCGGTTGCGGGCGCGACGAACCCAGTGGGATCAACACAATCGCCGCGATTGCGGTTGCTGGAAAGAACGATCACTTCATCCTGCCGCAGAACACTACCGCCGCGGTGAATCTCAGGGAGACCAAAGACGCGCGTTGCCCGGGGGTCAGGGCCATCCACGATCGCTTCTTTTGCGATTCTTCGCGAGTTCTGTTGCAGCGCAGCAAGAAGTTCCATCGACAGGCCCGTTGTCTGAGCCAGATTGTCGAAACCGCCGACCACGGTGTCGGTCGGCAGATCGAGCGACAATCGCTGATGCACTCCGAGTAGATCGGACACCGCGTTGTCCATCGCCGTCTGACTGAGCCGACGAAGCTCGATGCGATCATTCTTGCTGGCCTTCTCAGCCTCGCGTCGGAGTGCTGCGTCCACAGCCGCAGTGAATTCTTCCAAGTCCTCTTTCGAAGGTCGGGGACGTGATGCGGGAGGCATATCGTTTCCCCGTACAAGATCAAGGAGATCCTGCCAGCGAACGACATTGGCCGGATGACTGAGATCTTGACTCAAAGATTTGAAATCGAAATCGCCTTTGGGCTTCTTGCCGCCGTGACACTCGTAGCAGTACTTGGCTGCAAATCGATCAACGATACCCGCAAAGTCCGGTTCGTCTGCCATTGCGACCATTGCCCACGTAGCAGTGGCAGCCGCGACAATCATCGCTCTGCAAAAGTATTTCAAGAATGGAAGTAGCCAGGACATCATCATTCTCAAATACAGATATGCTCGTTAATGTTGCCATCGCTGTCCGCGAAAGAGTCCTGTTCAAGCCCCAGCTGCTGAAGGATCGTGACGAAGACGTTCGACAGCGGTGTCCCTTCCTTGAGCCGCAGATGCTGCCCGTGCCGGAATCCGCCGCCTGCGAGCAGAATCGGAAGGTCTCGATTCGAGTGTGAACTGCCGTTACCCAGACCGCTGCCAAAGAGCACCTGAGTCCTGTCGAGCAGGCTCGCACTTCCGTCCTGCATTCCCTTTAATCGCGTGAGAAACTTTGCCAGGGATTGGGCGTGCAGCGTCTCTATCTCAACAAGTTCTGCCACGACATCAGGATCCATGCCGTGATGCGACTGACCGTGATAATCACTCACGCGTCGGTCTCCGTATTCAATCGGCAAACCACCGCCAGGCAGCGTTACGGAAATAACACGGGTGGAATCCGTCTGCAGGGCCAATGCGGTCAATTCCAGCAGCAGATCCAGGTTTTCGTGAAAGGTTGTCGGACGCTGTGTGATCGGAGGAATTCCGCCCGGCTTCGGAGTCTCCAGCCATTCCAGTTGTCGCTCGATTCTGCGTTCGACGTCGCGCACGGAGGTCATGTATTCGTCAATGCGTCCGCGATCTTCCGTATTGAGCACCTGGTTGAGATCTTTCGCCTCTTCAAGCACAAGATCCAACACGCTCGTTCCGCGCTGCATCGCCAGTCGCTGGCCGCTCAGGTCGTCGTCCTGTCCAAACAGTTGCTGGAACAGACGCACCGGATCGGACTCTGCGGGAAGCGGCACTCCTTTGTGACTCCAGGACAAGATTCCGTTGCCCGAATTCGAATTGGTTGCCGCAAGTTGAAGCGATTCGTATCGAGTCCCCGATCCCAGAACTTTGGCTGCCACCTGATCCATTGTGGCCCGGTTGTTGACGACGATCGATTGTCCTAGACGCTTTGGATCATAAACGCCCGAGAGAAACGCGGGTGTCCCGAGGTGCCCGCCAGACACGGTCGGATGATCGACATTTGAGATGAGGGTAAAGTCATTCCTAAGTGCTTCAAGCGGCTGAATTAGCTTTGGCGCTGTGTAGTTTCGTCCCGCTTCCTGAGGATTCCACTGGCCAGGATACATGCTGAGCGCGACGCCCAGGCAGACCAGGCGTTTCTTCGGCTCCGCAGCATCTGTTCCCGATGAAGCCGACCCGGCGGCCAGTGACGCTGGTGCCGAATCCAGAAGCGGAAGTGTCAGCAACGCTCCTGCACCACGCAGGAAACTGCGCCGACTGCCGATCATCGTTTCAAATCTTTTCATCTACGTTCTCTCTACTGCCTACTGCTTCCGACGTTCATTTTGCTCACCCAATGATTTCCTTTATCACTTCACCGCCGAACTGGCTGAGTTGTTTGAAGCGGCCACCGTGGAAGTACGTCAGTTTGTTGTCATCGAGTCCTAACAGGTGCAGCAGTGTCACATGCAGGTCACGGATCGGATGGACACATTCGACCGCAGATGCACCGAGTTCATCGGTCGCCCCGACGACGCCTGGTTTCACACCGCCGCCGGCAAACAGCATGGTCATGGCTTTGTTGTTGTGACCCCGGCCAAGCGAGTAAACCCCACCGCGCTTGTTATTGTCCGGTGTACGACCGAATTCCCCGGTCCAGAT
>JAGQOY010000384.1 GCA_020427005.1 Planctomycetales bacterium | reverse complement strand
GCCCCTCGCCTAATGCGCAACATCAAAACTGTCGCATCGGGTTACTTTTTCATCGACCTGCAAGTGTGCATCGAGAAGTCTTAGCAGCGAATATATTTTTATTTCGGAAAAATTTCCACGCCGCTTGCCGTGGTCTGCGCATTACTTAGTTAGAGTGCGGCATTTGCTGATTGTTGAGTTTCGACATGCAAACAGCAGAGCTTAGCCCATGTACAAACTCAAACACTTCTCACTCGCGGTACGACCTTGGAACCTGACACGCGCGATCGGACCAAACTCACAGACAAAGAGCTGCTGACGCAATTCACAAGTTTGCGTGATGAAGATGCTTTCGCAGAGCTTATCGAACGTCATGGCCCCATGGTAGCAAGAGTTTGCCAGCAGACTTTAGTCTGCGAGCAGGACTGGGAGGATGCATTCCAAGCAGTGTTCCTCGTCCTAGCACGCAAGGCCCGAAGCGTTGCGTGGCAAAATTCCATCGCCAATTGGCTCTATGGAGTGGCATGGCGCATATCCCGACGAGCAAATCGACGCCAAGCAATACAAATCGAACGTACTCACGCTATGGAAGATTTAGCCGAAAACAACGACCATTCATCAACCGCAGCCGATGCCGCAGAGCAATTGCTTTATCCCGCCTTATACAAGTTGGGAGATAAATACCGCGAGCCTATCATTCTCTGTCATCTGCAAGGAAAGACTCGGAGTGAGGCGGCTGAGGAATTGGGAGTGACAGAGTCCATTGTCAAAGGGCGACTGGAACGTGGGCGCGAAATGCTGCGAAAGGTCCTGGCCAAAAACGGAGCAGGCACATTGTCACTACTTGCTTCGGGCCTATTAGTCAGCCGAGTTGCGCACGCGACGTTGCCTCGAACGGCCACTACTTCGTTAACAAGGGCATCGACGGAATTCGCTAACGAAGAAATGGCAGGAGCAGAGGAAGGCTCCATGGAGTTTTTCCAGAGAATCCGTCGCCTAAATAACGGCTGTTCCACTGACCTGAGGAACTAAAGCGAGCAGTCGTTAGCGCACGGAACAGATTCGAAGCTTCGAAACGGTCGTTAAAACCAAAGAATCTGCCTTTACAGACTTCAAAAGGCTCGATTAACAGTTGTGCAGCGTGTAGCCGACGAACAGCTAACTCATGGCAACACTTTTAGATAGCCGTCAATAGTTTGTTGGGAGACTGCTACAGAGCCAGTCGAAGCTGTTTGCTTGCAGGTAGGATTATGGCCCAACTTGACGGATTAGGCCAAACAGCTTTGACGTTCTGGACGAAACGAATGCTTGAGATTGAGATATTGAAACCAAACAAAACTGAAGTACAATGCAACCCTTAAGGCGCAAGCAATACCGTCCGCAGCAAATGAGGGGACTTATTTCTCTGGAAGCTTGGCACATTCAATTTGGCAGGGCATGCTTAGTATCTCAGTTGAGCCCAAGGGTTGTTGTTGTATTTCGGAGTTCGCAATGGGATTTCACCTGCGTTCATTGTGCGTGCTGTGTAGCCTAATTTCTGCGTTCGTCGCGACGGAAAGCCATGCAGATATTATCCGATGGAACTTTTTCTCTGGCACACTCGTCGGTTCTTTAGATGGCGACAATACGCTAGAGGGCTATGTAGAATTCGATGACGCCAATCCGAATTTCAACCCAGGTTCATCAAGTCTCCCGACCGAGGCCAACGGTGGGGTGACGGCGTACTCTTTTACGCTTGGCTTCACCACCTGGGACTCCACGAACACGGGGCCATTTGGCGGGGCATTCCCAGATGTCTTTGCTTGGAGCAGCTTCGTTCCAGGAGCAAGCGGAGCTCCGCCAAGTTCTTTCGGTAGCACGGCACCATTTGGCTTAATTATGACGGCTCACCAAACACCCGGCAGTGCAAATCGCATAGACATGACGAAAGCTGACAATGGTAGTTTGTTGGGGCATTTTTATGTAGGCGGAACCGATATTTTTTATAACAATGGTACTTTTTCCGTAGCCGTACCAGAACCTTCCTCCGTTGGGCTAATTGGCATGGGCGTTGTCTGCCTAAGCGGCATCCGCAAGCGGAGACTCCACGTTGCGTCGTAGGGCCAATTCGCAGGATACGCGACTGCATCGTCAACAAGGGTGATCGTTCCCCGATCCTCAAGAATGCTCCACCGAGGCCGATTGATGTAACCGCTTCGGTCAACCGTAGTGATCTCCGCGAGCACCTGAACGCGATGTGCGGAGGTGGCATCGTTGACCGCTGTGACACCATAGACTCCGATAAAGTCGCTACGATGAATCGAGGTCGGAAGGCTCAGCGGTGTTCCACCGAGGGAATAGGCAAAGACTGTCGACGTGCCGTCAAGGTCGAATCGTTCTCCTGCCGCATTCCGGGCCTGATTGATCGCCAATGTGTTCGACTCAGCGCTGTCAAGAATACGTCCACCGCCGACCAACGTGAATGCTGTGCCGTTCCCAACCAGTTGAAACCGCTCGGCCGCTTGCGCCCCTCCGGCTGTTGATGTGGCTGCCACCCAGCCGTCATCGTTGACATCGAAGTCCACTCACCCTTGCCAGGGGAACAGTGTTGGCAACAACGCAAACACACCGGCTTCGTCTTGCAGAATCTGCCACACGGCCAGATCGGTGGCATTGAAAGCAATTAACTGCTAGCGGCGGATTGTTAGAAGTTGGTGTGATCGTTTTCAGAGATGGTGGCTTGGTCTACAAAGTGTGTCAAATCGGCCCGGTGGTAGATCAAGCTTCCTCCAGCTCTTCCCATCGTATGTAGCTGGCACTCAAGAGTTCCTCGAGCTCAGTCTCTCTGGCTCTGTCTGCTACCTGGATTGCTGGTGCCGACTTGTAGTAGGCCGCGTCCGACATTTTGGCATGCAATTGGGATAGCTCCAATTCCAGCGACTCTATTTTTTTGGGCAAGCCGTCTAGTTCAAGTCGTTGCTTATAGGTGAGCTTTTTGGGGGATTGTTCGGGAGTTGGTCTGGACGCAGTAGGTTTCACCTGAATGTTAGCCGAATTGCTGATAGCTCGGGATCCGGCGGTCTGTCGCAGCCAATCGTCGTAGCCGCCGACATATTCTTTGATCCGATCGTCTTCAAACACCAGCAAGCTTGTAACGCAATTGTTAAGGAAGGCTCGGTCGTGACTAACGACTATCAGCGTTCCCTCGTAATCGACCAATCGTTCTTCCAGCAATTCTAGAGTTTCTAAATCCAGATCATTGGTGGGTTCGTCGAGAACTAACATATTGGCGGATTTCGAAAACAGCTTGGCTAGTAGCAATCGATTTCGCTGGCCACCGGAAAAGAACTGAATAGGAGTTCGTGCCTGATCGGGCGTGAACAGAAAATCCTGTAAGT
>JAGQOY010000383.1 GCA_020427005.1 Planctomycetales bacterium | reverse complement strand
TCAGTCAATCGTGCAGATGCCCGGCGCCATTTACTCAACAATTCGACCATGTAAGCTGGAATACGAATGGTCTTGGCGGAATTGATTAACGCTCGTTTGATGGACTGTTTGATCCAGTAACTAGCATATGTGCTAAATCGGGTACCAACGTCCGGGTCAAATCCCTCTACGGCTCGCAAGAGCCCCAAATTCCCCTCTTCAATGAGGTCCTGTAGGCCTAAGCCTTTTCCAACGTAGCCACGCGCTATGTTCACCACCAATCGGAGATTAGCTCGAACCATGTGGTCTCGAGCGCGGACATCTCCCTCGGCGATCGCACGCGCCAAATCTCTTTCCTCTTTGGCAGACAGCAAAGGTGTCTCATTTATCTCTCGCAAGTAAGTCTCAAGTGGAGACTGTGGAGATGGTTCTATTTCCAATTTTGCTCGACGTCGTGTCTTAGTTCGCAGCTCCTCCTCCTGCGCGAAATCATAGTCATCTTGATTGTCATTGAAATCAGTCATGAGGATCTCAGTATCTGTGGATTGGTGAGCGCGTTACGTGTCCAACGGCGGCTTGGCTAGGGAGAATGTTTTCGCCCACCCAAGGCATACAAACCGACAGGCCGCTGCGTGCCGAAGTTAAGCTAGCTGGGCAACGGGTTTCATTTCACGGCCGATCACTTGTTGAGTCGGCAGTCAAACTTGGAGCGGAGTTGCGCTAATGCAATACTTGCATTTCCCTAGCCGTAGTTGCTATCGACGTTAAGATGGAAAGGACTCGATGAATTGCGAAAGATAAACATTTGTTCTATCTTTACTGGTCATAGCGGATTTATGGCTTAACTACGTTGGATGAAAATTGCATCGGATCCTGAAATTCCGACCAGATCCGGTCGCGCAGCCTGTTTCTTTTGCAACGCAACAACTCTCGCCCCCAAATGAACAAGCACAATCTTTGTCGTTTAGGAAACTCCGATCTCACCGTAAGTCGCGTTGGCTTTGGCTGCTGGCCAATAAGTGGAGTCTCATCATTGGATGTCAATGATCCCGCCAGTGTCGCTACACTGGAGCGGGCACTTCGAGCAGGAATCAACTTCTTTGATACCGCTTACTCATATGGTTATGAGGGCGAGGCAGATAAATTGCTCGCTCAAGTACTAGCGAAATACAAGGGTGAAGCAGTTATCGCTTCCAAAGTAGGCACCTACTTTGATGAACAGCGAAATCGGGTTGTTGACGGGCATCCCGACACTCTGCTACAGCATGCACAGGAAATTCTTCATCGATTGAGAATCCCTTGCTTGGATCTACTGTATCTTCACCAGCCAGATCCCATGGTCCCGATTGAACAATCTGCCTCGGCAATTGCGGAAGCAATCCAAAGAGGTTGGGCACGATATGCCGGAGTGTCCAACGTGAACTTGGAACAACTTAAAGCCTTCCACAATGTCTGCCCAGTCGTAGCAGTCCAACCGCCTTTCAATATGTTTCAGCAACAATCCGTGAACCCGATCCGCGAATTCTGCAGAGCAGAAAACATTGGTATCGTTTGTTATTGGGTCTTGATGAAGGGTTTGTTAGCTGGTGCAATAACGCGTGAGCACCAATTTGATCCCCGAGACCGTCGATTGACGTATTCCATCTTTCAGGGCCAAGCCAGGGAGAATGGGCATCTCCTACTTGAACTCTTAGGTCAGCTCGCTACTGAGAAAAATTGCTCGACTAGTCAGCTGGTGGTAGCTTGGACACTTCATCAGCCGCAAATCAGTGTAGCACTTTGTGGTGCCAAACGCCCGGAACAGATCGCCGACAGTGCTTTGGGCATGGGCGTTGAACTAAGTAGTGATGAAATCCTGCGTATTGATCGCTGGATCTCAGACCTGGATTTTTCATCTGTTCAAGTGACCTAGCATCTGAGGAGGCGTTTCATAATAGAAGCCGCATTGGTAAAAGTAGGATAGATTTCCAGCCGGTTTCCAGCCTGACCTTTTGTTGACAGGCTGGAAGCCTATCCTACTGAAATACTGTCCATAATTTTGAGCTTAGCCAGCAATTTCGCCCCGGGAATTATTTACTTTTCCCCGCGATCCCTGGTCCGAAGCAAACAGTGAAGCACTCAACATGGCCGCAGAGACCGATCGCACATGGATTACGAAGCTCGCGGCAAATCAGGTGCCTCCATGGGCAGCGGCGTCACCGAAGCTGGATGCAAAGTCATCTTCAACCAGCGAATGAAGCAGTCCGGCATGCGTTGCAGCAAAGGTGGCGGCCAACACATTGTCGACCTTCGAACTGCCTGCCGCAGCCACCTCTGGAACCGAATCTGGTCCCTCGGACTGGGCGACTACACCACACTCCCAAAGACAAACTCCACAAACAACCAAGAACTCACACAAAAATCTTCAAAAGCCCTTTTGGCAAAGACCTACTCCTAATATCAGTCTGTCATTCTTGAGTCTCCAATCACATGCTCGACCCACTGACGTGATCCCTGAGAAACACTTGTTGTGTCAAATCCCAATTCGCTTAGAACTCGTACGATGCCATCTAGTAATTCGGTAACGGCGTGGCGTAGTACGTTCGAATCGTAGTCACTGCCTCGAAACGGAAGAAAGATCGTGTACTCAACATCTTTGTCCCGCTTGAACACAGTTGGTCCCTTGATTTCTGGCTGTTCGATTCCTGATTTGGCGCTCATTCGGAACATCAAGTCGAAGTCGCCGCCGTATTTCTCTGCAAACGCTTCTGACTTTGGAACAGAATCGGTGAGTGTTTTGCTCATGAACTGCTGAAATTGGTGCGTGAACGGGTAATTCACACCCGCTTCAGGATAGATCTGGGCAACGTAGATGTTCATGGTTTGAAGCTTTTCCAATTGCCACGGGGTACGAAGCCAGTCGTCATAAAACTGTCTAGGATACGAGCGTGTTCTGCTTGCTTTGCAGCCAACGAAGTTGTTTCCTCCAGATCGTACACGACCCTTCCAACTACGTTGCCTTTGCCAAATACTTTTTCCAACCTCCTCACCTGGTGTTGTAGACGGGTAGGGAGTCCACTGAGCTTTGTGACCTCCATCTAGTGCGTGGGTGGCACCAATTAGCCCGTGCCAATTAGCCGTTCGGTGTTCGGAAACATTCTCTTAGGCCCCGTTGGAATTGGCAATGGAAAAGGGCACCGGTCCTTAGACGACATAAGATTGATTTTGACGAGCGCTACCGAATTTGACGAAGAGATCCAATCGTAACCATAAACGCGTGTCGTCACTTCGCGACTCTCGTGACCATCATTCCAGGGCCTCGGACTAACGTCCGAGGCTAGAATCTACCGTGCCCACGGCACTAAAAGCGTATTGGTGTCCGTGCTATTGGTGTCCGTGCTATTGGTGTCCGTGCTATTGCTGTC
>JAGQOY010000382.1 GCA_020427005.1 Planctomycetales bacterium | reverse complement strand
AAGGTATGGGATTTCGCAATCCAGTTCCATGCAGGTAACTGGTCTAGCAGGGTGATGAAAAGTAACCCGAAGCGTCAGCGAGGGAATTTGCTCAGCCACTCGCTAACGCTCCGAGTTACTAGCCGTCCACAAAATTTTGCAAATCGACTTTTTCAGCAGCCTGCTAGGCTTGCTGTGCGTCGTACAAAAGATAGAGGCTGGGATCGATGCTGGAGCGATCCGTGGCGGGTCCTTCGAATAGCAGAAAATCGACACCTGACAATAGATCCTTGGCTCTGGCAGGTGAACTTATAACCCTTTGATAGAGCAAGGACGGAAAACTTAGCACGTCAATAGCGGCATTCAGCCAGTTTTCGTTCAGCGGTACTTGAGTTCCTATTCCGACCACGGCATCTTTGCCCAAGCACCGTTTGTAGAACTCGATAGGAATTTCCAAGCAGTTACCGCTAAGCAGATAGAGTGTTTCCGTGATTTGCCTCGATTCGGCAGTTGAAACAGAGAAATCCAGTGTACTTTGTTCCGCGCGATCCAATTGATACTTATTAACTACCAAGTGAAACATCAGCTGTGTGGCGATGCCTGGCTGGACATTTGCGAGGATACCATCTAATACATGGAATTGGCTGGCTCGTCCCTTCTTTACTTGGTGCCTGAGCTCCGGACATTCCTTCATAACACTGAAGTGCATCAAGAATTTGTCAGGCAAATGCAGGTTTCGGGAAGCGGGATGAGTTGACTCGGCAATTGCTGGGCCTGTCGATATTGGAGGAACCAATCTCGGTTCTCCAGATACCATGTTCTCGGTCGCGGAGGGCCCAGACACAGCTTGAACGTTGCCATGGCTGTCCCTAACGGTCCCAGCCGAGCCTGCCAGAGCCGCTTGGAGCTGCTCCGCGGAGAATTTAGCGGTCTCTGGCGTCATCGTACCCAGAGTAACTGTCATGTCGTCTGCGTTTAGCGTTCGTACCGGAATAAAGGGTTCTTCTGAGTATGTACGATGATGCAATTGTTCAGCGTTCGCTTGGCTGGCTTCGTCGGAAAGCTCAACACGAAAAACCGTATTTCCCGCTCGAACAAGATCCCCCTCGGAAAGGTTAGCGCTGTTCACGCGGGAATCATTGACATAGGTACCGTTGGCGCTACCCACATCCCGCACCTGAAACCCGCCTTCCTCCCCTTCCACAATCAAGTGGTTACGCGACATATGCTGGTCTTGGGCTACGCAGAAGTCATTGCCGCAATTACGACCTATAGTTACTAACTGATTTCGTTTTAGCCAGCACTTGGTGCCAATCATGGGCCCTTGAACGACTTTCAAAACACAAATCACGCTTTTGCTACTTCTCTTAGTTATTCTAGAGATCCTGTATATGCCTTCCCACATTTATCGGCGCAACTGCGGTGAAGTTGTGCGGTTTTATGGAATAATGAGACTTTTCCAGTTGCGTAGGCAGGCAAGCTGCAAAAACATTCGGACCTTGTCGATTATTACGTATATTCCGACACACGCCTGAAGGCCTATGCCTGAATGGTAGTGGGTGCATCAGTGGAGCTTCAAGGGCACAAAGGCAAATGACTGGATTCTCCCGAAAACTGACACAATTAATTCAATCCGTATTTGGTCGTAAGCCCCGTGCTTGTAGCACTGCGATTTCGAGAGATGCATTGCGGAATGAATTAGCATTGCACTCATTGCCCGCCAACCGGTTTCGTCGATTAGAGGCCAGACGCGTCTTAGATGCTAGCTTTTCTTTTGATGGCATTGATGCGTTGACGTTGTCTAACTTCAATGGTGGCACGGCTTCGTTAGATATCAGCGTCGATGGAGGATTGAGTCAGTTTGTTTTTACTCTCGATAGTGGTGTCTGGAACGGAGCGGTGACGCCAGGCTTTTTAGGCCTAAGTACAAGCACTCTGCGTGTCGATTTGTCTCTCTTTTTAGACGGCGGTGATTCACTTGATTTGCAGGTACTAGATAGTAACGCGATTGGATTGGATGTAGTCATCGGGGGGCAAGTCGATCTGCCAGATTCACCGACCAATGGAAGTTTCTTAATTGATATTGACGGCGACGTAAGCATAGCCGCGGCTATTAACACATTTGGCAACTCGTTGACAATCAACGCTGGCGGAAACGTCAGTAGCCTTGTGGGTGGCGTAATTACAACTTCTGATGTCGTGGATTCTGGCCTAGCAAGCGGTGCCGTGAGCATTACAGCTGGAGGTTTCATTGACCTGGCGGATTTGCTGGACACTTCCGGCGCCGATGATCTTACCCCTGGTGCAACAGGTAGCTCAGCGGGTCAGATTGACTTAACCACAATTGATGGATCGATTACCGTGGATCAAATTGATGCCACTGGAGGAGACGCGACCGGCCCAGGTAGCACCGATGGTGGGAGTGGCGGAATTATTACAATCATTTCGGGTGATCTTGGAGCCGACGATACCAATTCCGTAATACTCAACGGGACGATTGCGACAAGCGGCGGAAATGGCGACAACATCGGTGCCGGAGGAAACATCCAGATAACCTCAGATGCTGATATTGCATACAACGCTGCGATAAGTACCGGCGGTGGCGACGTCGATTTCAATGCGGCTGGGGCGATTAATGGCGCCGCATTTACTATTACCACAAGTCCACCCGTCGACTCAGGTATTGACAGTGGAATCGTCACCATGAATGCCGTTACCGGCATTACCTTGCTGGGCGATATTGACACCGCTGGTGCCGATGACTCTGCTTCCGGTGCTACAGCTGGAGCGGGTGGGCAAATCACGCTCCTCACAACCAACGGCAGTCTTCAGGTTGCAGGCTTGAATGCAATCGGCGGAGATGCAACCGGTGGAGGTGGAACGAATGGCGGTGCTGGAGGAGATATCAGCTTGACCGCTGGTGACGTTGGCGCGGATGAATTATTCAACATTGTTCTTACGGGGACAATCAACACGTTAGGTGGGTCTGGCAGTTCAAATGGTACTTCTGGAACAATTAGTATTGATGCCGACAATAATCTGACTGTCAATGGATTAGTAGACGCTGGTTCCGCCAATGTCTTAATTGTGGCGGGCGGTAATGTTACTCAAACTGCCGCTTTAGCTGGTGATGGATTAGCGCTGATAGTAGCTGGTACAACCACTCTTACAAATCCAGCAAATAGCTTTGCGACTTTAGCGATTAATAACGGTGATTTGACACGCTATGTCACCAGCGGAGGACTGAGCGTCGGCAGTGTAACCGTGGGAGTTACCACGGTTACTGGGCTTAACTCATCCGACGATGACGTCATGCTAACAACTGGTGGTGATCTTACTTTTGACGAAGCGGTAAGCCTCGGACTTGGCAACCTGTACCTTATCGTTGTTGGAAATGTGTCGCAAACA
>JAGQOY010000381.1 GCA_020427005.1 Planctomycetales bacterium | reverse complement strand
ATTCGCAGCAACAACAGCCGCGTCTATCTGTAGGAATACCCGGTGCGGGTTCGAAATGACGGATTAGGGTGCGAAAGTAATCTCAAACGCGGATTTCACTCGCATCGGTTGCTACATCCGAAGCTATGGCCCACTCGTGTGCGTCGCCAGCCTGATTTCGCAAATCGAGATTATTCAACTTGACAAACTATACAACATGATTCTCAAAACTGTTTTTGCGCGATTCTACAAGTCGTTTAATTTCGACTACCTGAGAAAGGCTCACCCTGAGGCGAAGCCGTTACCATGGGAGTATATGGAACACGATGGGCACTCTTTGTGGTATCCCCATGTTCGGATTCCGATAGATGCGAAAATAACTACCGTGGTTGGGGCGAATGAATCCGGTAAATCGCAGTTGCTCAGCGCAATTGAAAAGGCTGCTACAGGCAAAAAGATTGAGCGATCAGATTTTTGTCGCTACTCCCAATTCTTTGCGGTCGAACGTGACAAGATGCGACTTCCAGATTTTGGGCTCGAATGGTCGATGCTCAATGAAGTTGATTGTGAAAAGCTGCGTGCCGCATGTGGCATTACAGCAAACACACTGATAACTGACTTTTTGATGTTCAGGTCAAATGGATCAAAATTAACGGTCTACATTCCAAATGGAGAAAGCTATCAAGCCTTTGACGTAACAGGTGCGGCCTCCCTCGAAGCAATGCTTCCGCGAGTATTCAGGATTGATGCCTCGGTTGGATTGCCTGACAGCGTCCCTATTCGCGCGTTGGCTGAACTAGCATCACCAGAATCTGCGATCGAAGAGTGGAGCAGATCTGAGCGACAGAAGTACACTGAAGACATTCTCGACAATGCAGATATGTTCAAGACCACTGAGACGGTCACTTCCAAGGCGGCTGATCTCTGTAAGCTTTTCTCGCCGGATAGTCATTCTCGTGCTGAGATCACAGCAACTCGCAAGAAGCAGATTGCATTGGCAAAGGATTTGATCTGCCGGATTTCAGGTGTAGACGAGGAAGCGCTCCGAGAACTCTACAAGGCATTGCGCGGCGAACAGGATGCATACGTTAACGGAATCGTTCACGAGATTAATCAAGCTTTGGCAGCTAACTTGAATTTTCCGAAATGGTGGGTTCAAGACCGTGACTTTAAACTTCTCGTATCGGCGAGAGAGTACGATTTGGTGTTCACGGTTCGAGACAGGACAGGCACCGAGTACTCTTTCTCAGAAAGGAGTAGTGGGCTGAGCCACTTCCTGAGCTACTACATTCAATATCTCAGCTACGAGTCTAAAAGCATTGGGCCTGAGTTGCTATTGATGGACGAACCTGATGCCTTTTTGTCGAGTCAGGGGCAGCAGGACCTGATGAAGATTTTCGACGAGTTTGTCTCACCGAGAGGCAACCGTCCAGGCGTGCAGGTCGTTTACGTTACGCATTCGCCGTTTCTGGTGGATAAGAACCATGCAGAACGAATCCGTGTTCTTGAAAAAGGGGAGAATGATGAGGGGACCCGAGTTGTTCGAGATGCAGCCAAGAATCACTACGAACCTTTGCGAAGCGCATTTGGAGCGTTTGTAGGCGAGACAGCGTTCATCGGTAATTGCAACATTGTGGTGGAAGGACCCGCCGATCAGATTCTACTAGCAGGGGCAGCAGCACATCTAACCTCAATCGGCGTTGGGGCTAGAGAAACACTCGATCTTAACCATGTCACGATTGTGCCTTCAGGTTCCGCTGAGCATGTGCACTATATCGTCTACCTAGCAAGAGGTCGCGATGTAGTTAAGCCAGCCGTGGTCGTCTTGCTTGACAGCGACGATTCGGGAAAGAAGGCATATGAACGTCTGAAAGCTGGTGGGCCATTCAAGAAGCAATCTATTTCAATGGAATATGTACTTCGAATTGGCGATCTTGCATCGAATGGTGGGCAAACGATTAAATTGTCTCCTGGCCAACATCTCCTGGAATCGGAAGACTTAGTTCCAGTTGAAATTTACATCGATGCTTTGCAAATCTATTTTGATGAGATTTATGGAGTAGATGCTCGCAAGCTAAACCACATCAGCAAGCAGTCTTTGGTATCGCATCTGAACGAAAGCACTTCTATCTTTGACGCCATCGGGATTGCGTTAAGTGACATCGATCCCGCATTGCATGTTGAAAAGATGGGTCTTGCCAGGAGTGTCGTTGAAGCCGTTCGACGCCGGAGTGAATCTGGAGTATCGTCGGACAATGCACTGCAAGATTTCGAACACAACATGAAGGTGCTTTTTTCAGAGCTAACTAAAAGGCAAAGAGCCGCAGAACGCGAGTTGCTGACAGACCGGATTTCAAACAAGGTTGGACGTCTGAAGAAAGCCTTCTTGGATGATCACTCCCATGGTTCAGCAACGAAGGAAGATGTGATTCTGCTTTTCGAAAACATCGAATCAGTTCTGGACTCTTCTGACAATAGTGAGGCAATTCGCGTAGTGATGAGACAGTTAGCAACTGAGTTCAAACTCGACATTGACTCGACTGACGAGCTCACAGATTACCCGAGTTTCAGGCTTCGACTTGAGCAACTTCACTATGCCGGAAGATTGGCGACCCAAGTGCCTGAAATTGGCGAATCCCCCAAGGTTGAGAGCGTGACCTTGCCCGCTGAGGCACCTACTACACTTGCCCCGACTTCTAAAATTGCCACCAGCTCCTCGGCGAAGTAGCGTGACTAGGCTGCAACTAAGTGGGGATCGAGACAGGAAGCCTGGGTGTCTAGCTGGGCAAGTTAAGGCACAAGTGGCTTCCGGTCTTTTGTCCAGCAGGATTCGAACCTAGATACGGTTGCAGCTCGGTTTGCAACCGTTCTCGCCCGGACTCCGAACGAGAACTCTGTGTTAACTCTGGAGGCCCCCGAAAAGAGAGAGTCAGAGAGTTCGGGACCGATTTCTCGCACCGTCGGGTGCAACCTTGAAGGTTGCGTTCGAGAGACGGAAATCTCTTTTCAAACAGAGAGCGCGGCGGATTGGGCCGGCGGAACGCGAAAAGCGTTGGAAACCCGCGAAAAACTGGGTAGAAACGAAAAACGCCCAGCGGTCGATCTCTCGACGCCGGGCGTTAAGTCTTTTGGTCGCCAAAGTTAGAACTTTGACGAAAGCTCCCCGAGCGCAACCCTCTTCGTAACAATACTCTCTGCGCTCGAAATTCGTAAAGCCTTGCAGTGCAAGGACTTACGAAGTTCGAGACCCGTTCGGTCTGTTTCTTGACGAAGAGGTACTAACAATGGGTTAACACCACCTGGAGCAACAGTTTAGTCGAGCTTCATCTTTGTATCAACAGGAAAACACGGCTAGAAACGGCGATCTTGCCCCCTCGATATGGTGCCTATCAGTTCGCTAGAATCTCACTTGATACTGGGAATAGAAGAAGTCGGCGTAGCCCCCGAACGCGACGCCAGG
>JAGQOY010000380.1 GCA_020427005.1 Planctomycetales bacterium | reverse complement strand
GGTGCCGAGCGCACGACAGAAACGCTCTGGAACCTCTGCGGCCAAGTCCTCGACCTGTTCCCCGAAACCGAATGCCGCAACTACCTCAAACACTGCGGCTACCGCTACACTTAAACAACCGCCGCACTAGAGGCAGGTCACTGACTCCCGCCGCCAATCGAAACTACCTGTGCCTTCGCCACACTAAGGCAGGAATGCTTGTGTTTCCTGCGAACCTGAATCAGCAAAACATGGTCCCGTGTAAGGACCAAGCGTGGCTGGTAGAATCAGGTAGCGGACCAAACATCTGGCTTGGCTAGTTTTGGCTCAACAGCAGGATGACGTGCTGAACACAATCGAGGCCTTTAAGACCACTGGTACCTCAAAGTAAGGAGAAGATTGTGTCAACTCCGAGATTTGATGCCGCACACTTCCGAAATGACGGAACGGAATGCAAGTTACACGACGAATGTCCGCTGTCAGCGCCACACAGCCGACTTAGGGAAGCACACCGCCATTTCCACGACGCTGAACTCAACTACGCCGACCCCGATGCATTCACGAGTTATCTCAATGGGTGCATTCAAGCCCTTCGTAATGTCACCTTCGTTCTCCAAAAGTCCAAGTCTTTCATTCTTGGATTCGATGAATGGTATTCACCGTGGCAAGACCGCTTGCGTGACGACCCAATTCTTCGCTGGGTAGTGCACGCAAGAAACCGAATCGTCAAGAAGGGCGATCTGGAAACATTTAGTGTTGCAAACGTTTCGATCGTCAACAACTATTCGTCACCACCAGCGATGCAGATGCCGTTTCCGCCTTGCGAGTCACTTGAATCTCTCGGACAGTTCCTAGTCGAAGAATTGCCGATTTGTGAACAATTCACTCAAACGGCGATGCTCCGAGTAGAACGACGATGGGTCGCAAATGACATCGCACAATTGGAGTTGCTGCACGCACTTGCTCATGCTTACACGACGCTTGCTTACCTCATCCGCGACGCGCATGGCCCGCTACAAGCACCCGTCAAGAGAACAACATTGCCCGAACACCTGCCGGGACAACCACTTCCTTGCATGACGGAATTAGATGAGTCACGTGTATCTTACACACGATACAAGGACAAGCAGATCCTAACCATTCAGCGACAAGTGGTCGACAGATCGAAGCTACCAGTGGACAAGGCGCGTGAACGCTACGGCAAGTTGCCTGCTGCAACCGATGGCGCATTCAAGGGGCCAGAGAATCTGGAAGCCACTTGTCAGTACCTTTTCTCATTGGCGCGAATGATCATGGAGAAAGATGGCCACCATCAACCTTTCGTATTCTATTTGACAGAAAGAGGGCTTCAACTCGGTGGGTTCCAACCTGAAGACCGAACCGACAAGCTCCTTATCTGGCGCAGCGTTGCGAGCGAAGTCGAACGTCTACGCGCATATGCAGTTATTCATATTGCAGAAGTTTGGGTCGCGCAATTCGACCCAGCACATCCCGATAGGTCAGCAACCGACAGTCCTAATCGAGACGAAGCGTTGGCTCTGGCGGCAATTTCATCGCGTGGTGAGTACATCTGTTGGAATGCCAGAATTTATCATTCGTCAGAGGGAGTGATACTTGGTGACAACCAAGATGCCTCGCATGGTACACCGTACTATTTCGAACCGGTGGTAACAGTGTGGCGCTCCATGTTCGGTAGAGCATCCGTAGCTCCCACGAAGAACGATGGCAAGAACGGAGTGACGTAGGGTGCGTGGTCGTGGATTGTAGTGGTGCGTTCCACTTGGGGTTAGCATCTTACGTTAAGCAACGTGGACCGCGCGATCTGAACGCACCGTCAATCAGCGACCACGCACCCTACACACTTTTGCACGACCCCCATTGAGGCGATCATGGATCGTGGCACGGCGGGTGGCCGGGGCTGGACTGACCATCGGGAAGGAAGCCCCGGCGATTGCGGGCAGACGCGATGTCTGGTGTTGCAATACACGTCGTGATGTGAAGGGAGCCGGTCCCGGGTCTTCGCTCTTGGCGTCGCTCCAGACATGGCCACCCATTGTGAGGGTCTGAGCTCTGGCGAGTTCAGCTACGTCAGTTCCAAAGACCGTTCGCGGTAGTTGATCGACAGGCAGCGTTCGTCGAGCAGTGCGGTGCCGAGTAGCGGGAACTCGCCTTCGTTCGCAACCACCTGGACCGGGAGCGTCTTACCGCGGGTGGCCCCGGTTGCTTGTCAACCGGGGCGGCGCAGCCGTGAGAGGTTGTGAGTTTAACATCCGTTGAATTTGCCACCTCCTGACGACTCCGTCGTCCCAGATTGCCAGCAATCTGGGCCACCCCTCGCGCGGATGCAAGTCCATCGTCAGGGTCATTCGCTTCGCTGCTGACCCTGTCACCCAGCGTGAGGTCTCAACTCTGGCGAGTTCAGCTACGTCAGTTCCAAAGATCGATCGCGGTCGTTGACCGAAAGGCAGCGTTCGTCGAGGAGTGCGGTGCCCAGCAGTGGGAACTCGCCGTCGTTCGCAACCACCTGGACCGGGAGCGTCTTGCCGAACCAATTCAGGTAGGCCACATACGTCTCCAGCGTGACTTTGGTCCCATCAGCAAGGATTGCTTCGGTCTCGACCAGCGTTTCAAGATCGAGTTCTTTAATCAACGCTGTCGAGAAGACGAAGTGGCCATCGAATGCCTTGTCAATCCATGCTTCAAGGGATGTAGGATCGCCGCTCGGCTTTGATTGCACAGCGACCGTCAAAAGCACTCGTTTGTCCTCGTCGACGCGACCGATCACTTTGTAGCCGCCCCAATATGAACGGCCGCTTCATAGCCGATGCGGATCACGAACGATGTTCTTGACGGATACCGATCCTTGGCCGCCAGCGCAGCATCAATAAACGTCGCCGCCACAAATGAATCTCGCGACTCAGGTTCGATGGCAACGAAGTCGCCGAAACGCTCTGCTTCCAACTGCTCACGATACTCCGCCAGATAGATGGCTTTCGCTTGTTCTGCGACTGACATGCGATTCTCCTGCAACCTGCATCCCGCAATTCTACTCTCAAGCGAAAGATGGGACGAGATCAATCGACAACGCGAATGATGTGATCACACTAACGGCATGGCTCCACGCGGATGCACGTCCATCGTCAGGGCCATTCGCTTCACTACTCACTCCCGACCTCTCGTAAGTCGCCAGTCATCGGAGGGTTGGGAGCAATTCGTTCGACGGCAGAGCCGTCGGCTTGGGAGTGGATCTCAATGCGATGAGCACTACCCCCCCGGTGGTGGTGGTGGGGGTGAGCCGGCGTTGAAGTAGGGGGCGAGTTGGGGGACTTCGCTGGCGGTTCGCCAGGTGCCGAGGGCAGGGGTCCAGACGTGGGTGGCGGGGGTGACCTGGCCGGTGCGGATCTGGTGGGCGAGTTGGTCGGCGTCGAACGGGCCTTGTGCATGTCCGTGGAGGGAGACGTGCCAGGGGAAGCCCGGCGGGGGTGGAGGGACG
>JAGQOY010000379.1 GCA_020427005.1 Planctomycetales bacterium | reverse complement strand
AGGAGCGTGTCGATTGAATCGGGGAATTCGCGGGCCGTCGCTGCATAAACTTTCAATACGGCGCGAGTCACAAACCAAACGGCGAAGAGGAAACCATTCCAGCCGATGCATCAGCCGCATTCGGAATCAATCCCGACGTGACGTACTGGGAGATGTCTCATGGTGCCGGCGGTGGGGTTGAGAGCATTCGCAATTGGGTGCCAACCGATGCCAACGAACTCTGGAAGGCAGCTGGGAACATCATTCGAGGTTGCTCATGAGTAATCCATCGAGAACGCAAGTCATCGCCCACGTTAGCGCACGTCGCAACCGTAGCACTGCGTTCGAGTGCAACGCCCAGCCAGCACGACGACGCGTCAGTGGGCCAACCGTGGCCCCCACAACGCGTCTGCCAGAGTGGCACTCAAACGTTGGGAGCCATCAAACAACTTTAGGTACTCCCAGCCCAACACCGCAAACATTGGGTCGTGGGAACAGCCGCGCTAGATCACTCAGTTTATTTGTTTCGTCCTGTCCGAATAAGGGAGAAAACATGTATGAAAGAAACGGAACTTTGGAATCGTTCAATGTCGAATGCGAGACAACGTGCAAATGCGAGATGGAATCAACGGATCAAGCATCAAGATCCCTGGTACCGAGCACTAGTGTGCTGTGTTCAAGCTCAACGTGTCCGAGCAAGACGAACCCCAACCCAGCAAAAGCTTTCCAACTCACCGATACTTTGCACAGATTGGAACACTGCACTTCAAGCGGCTCTGGAACGGGCGATCTGTCGGTATCGCCAGCAGTCCAGCAAGGGGAGCTGGGACTATGCACTTCGAATCAAGTTGACCGCATGGAAAATGCGTTACCGGGAGTCTATGGCGCGACAAAATTTCGCCCAGCCGAATTCGTGCGACTTCTAAATGACACTCCGATCGGCAATGTAATTTCTGATCGACAACTTTATCGTCATCGACAAAAGTCCACCAAGCTAAGGGACGATGGCAAGTTCATTTGTCTGTTCAAGTATTGCGCGTGGCTCATCTTGGAACGGCAACGCATACGAATGCCCCGTAAGCGTCGATCTGTTGATGGGCGTGAAGTCCCAAGCCTCAATGAACTGAGACAGATTCTCGCGAGACAAAATTATCGCTGTGCTCTGACTGGGGAAATCCTAACCCATAACAACTTCGACTTGGATCATATCGTGCCGATTGCAGAAGGAGGCGACTTCTCCGCTGCAAACTGTCAGCTTGTAACTGCTGATGTAAATCGAGCCAAGAATACCATGCGAGAAGATGCATTCATCGCAATGTGTGAGCGCGTAGCTGCTTATCGATCAATCGGTAGAGATTAAGAAACCAGCATCCCAAACCAAACCATCAAATTTCCCGACCCTTAGTTTCTTAGCCAAAGGATTGCATTATGACAACCACAGCTTTGCAGATTGAAATGTGGACGCTCGATCGAGTTCGTCCCTACGAAAACAACCCTCGAAACAACGACAAAGCCGTCGATGCGGTTGCGGCTTCGATCAGGGAATACGGCTTCTCGCAGCCAATCGTTGTCGATAGCGACAGCGTCATCATTGTCGGCCATACGCGATTAAAGGCCGCGCAAAAGCTTGAACTTGAGCGAGTCCCTGTCGTGGTCGCTTCGCACCTCACACCAGAGCAGGTGCGAGCCTACCGCATCGCCGACAACAAGACCGCTGAGATTGCTGAGTGGAACTATGACCTGTTGCCGATCGAATTGTCGGCATTGCAGGAAGCCAACTACGATCTCGGGCTCCTCGGCTTCAACGCTGAGGAACTCGCAAAGCTGATGGACACCGGCGTCAACGAAGGGCTAACAGATCCAGACGATGTGCCGGAGCCGCCTGACGAGGCGGTCACTCAACCTGGCGATCTTTGGATCCTCGGCAACCATCGGTTGCTCTGTGGGGACTCCTCCTCACCGGCGGATCTAGATCGCTTATTGGGTGGCGCGGCGGTCCATTTGTGTAATACAGATCCCCCTTACAATGTTTCCGTTTCCCCACGTAGCAACAACGCGATCGCAGCTGGGCTCAGCACATTCTCCAACGATCCCGCATCAAGCAAATTGAAGCAAGGCCAAGGCAATGCAGCATCGTTTGGAATCGATCATGAGACCGGTAAGCCAAAGAATGCGACGACGCACAAGAAGCTTCGAGCCAAAGACCGCCCGTTAGCAAACGACTTTGTTTCCGAGGAAGAGTTCGATCGCTTGCTCGACGCATGGTTTGGCAACATTGCTCGAGTACTGGTCCCTGGCGGAAGCTTCTACATTTGGGGCGGATATGGAAATTGCGGCAACTATCCGCCAGCTCTGAAGAAGCACGAACTGTACTTTAGCCAGTCGATCATCTGGGTCAAAGAGCACCCAGTTATGACTCGAAAGAATTTTCTCGGCAATCACGAATGGGCGTTCTTTGGATGGAAGTTAGGGGCCGGCCACAAGTTCTACGGTCCGAAGAACATTACTGATGTTTGGTCCGTGAAGAAGGTCAGTCCGCAGGCAATGGAACATTTGACTCAGAAGCCTGCAGAGCTTGCCGTTCGTGCTATGCAGTACTCCTCACTTCAGGGTGAGAACGTACTGGATCTATTTGGAGGTAGTGGCTCAACGCTGATTGCGGCAGAGCAGTGTGGACGCAACGCCTATCTGATGGAACTGGATTGCCTCTACGCTGACGTAATTGTTGATAGGTACCAAAGGTTTACAGGCAAGCCGGCAATCCTTGAGCGAACCGGCGAGTCTCCAATCGCAATGAAGGCGCGCGAGGAGAACATGCGATAGGAGGTCGCGTTCAAAGCTTATGACTATGCCAAGCCTCGTATTCAAAGACATAGATGTACTCCGCTCCGCAGTTCCTGGCGAATTCATGCAAGGCTGCGCGAGTGGGCATGACAACCGCGCGGTTGCCGTCGGTGAAGCGTTCGGGCGTTCCGTCTTTAGCGAGCGATCGAATATCGCCGCCTGCGACCAGCGTTCGTGCCGACTCAATCGATGTGTAATGTTCTTTGAGGACTCTTCCGGCGTGGTCTTGGTAGCCATCGAAGTGAAGATAGATCGCTGCGTAACGACCATCTTCTTGCTTGCAGGCAATCGTTGCTCTTGTGGACATAGGTTGATTTCCTTACTTCGATGGTTCGTGGTGGTTGGGTTCGACGATGGCGACACAATCGTCAGGCATCGTCAACATGAGCGAGCGGCCGTTGTCCCAGTCGACATAGACCTGTGTCCAATCGTGATGCTCGTAAACTTCAACAATGGTCCCGAGCGAACCAACGGCGATCGGGTCTGGATCTTGCGGCATCGACACCAAACGGATGCGATCGCCTTTCTTCAATCGTGTTTGCATGGTTATTGGTTCCTTGTTTCATTTGGTGGTTGCGTTGATTTTGTCGAGCAGCTCGCCGGCTTGAGCCAGGCGTGCGTTGACCTGTGCCATCGTGTGAACGTTCCGCCATCGCAGCTTTGGGTCATCGG
>JAGQOY010000037.1 GCA_020427005.1 Planctomycetales bacterium | reverse complement strand
CAGCCAGAACAACTTTGCTGGAAATATCTACAAAGGGAAGATTGTAAACCTCGAACCAAGTATCCAAGCCGCATTCGTTGACTTTGGTGTCGGAAGAAACGGGTTTCTTCATATCAGCGACGTAGAACCTCAGTACTTTCGTCAGGCCGGATACGATCCATCGGAAATAGCTGACAATAACATTCCCGGTGCCGATATTGACGACGGAGAAGATGATGAACCCAAACGACGTGGCGGCCGCCACAGTCGTAGCACGCGTCCACGATTCAAGCCGCCAATTCAAGAGATTTTCAAACGCGGTGATGAAGTGTTGGTACAGGTCATTAAGGAAGGTATTGGTTCCAAAGGCCCCACGCTTTCTACGTATATCAGCATCCCAGGGCGCTATTTGGTACTCATGCCCGCCCTGGGTAGGGTCGGTGTCAGCCGGAAGATTGAAGATGAAAAGCAGCGTCGCACGTTACGCCAAACATTGCTAGATCTCAATCCACCGAAAGGCTTGGGTTTTATTGTCCGCACCGCCGGACAGGATCGAACTCGACGCGAATTGTCCCGCGATATGGCCTACTTGCTTCGACTCTGGAAAGTTCTAGTTAAACGCGTTCGCAATACGCCCGGTCCAACGCATATCTACGAAGAAAGCGATATGATCATTCGCACGATTCGCGATATCTTTAGTGAGGACATCGATACGATCCTCGTCGACGAGAAGGAGGCCTTCGGTCGAGCCAAGGAATTTCTGCAACTTGTCATGCCGCGCTACGTCCCTCGCCTGAAACTCTACGAAGGACGCGAGCCGCTTTTCCACAAATACAACCTGGAACGAGAAATCGCTCGCATCCACCGTCGCACGGTGCCTCTCAAGGGAGGTGGCTCAATAGTGATCGACCCAACCGAGGCCCTAGTCGCGATCGACGTCAACAGCGGTTCATTCCGTACCGACGATTCTGCGGAAGAAACCGCATACCAATTGAATATGTCGGCGGCTAAGGAAATTGCCCGTCAGCTGCGACTGCGAGATTTGGGTGGCGTGATTGTCAACGACTTTATCGACATGCGCAAGGAATCCCATCGTCGCAAGGTTGAAAGAGCTTTAAGAGACGCTATGCGTCGGGATCGGGCTCGAACAAAGATTTTGAGAACCAGCCCGTTTGGGCTGATTGAAATGACACGTCAACGAATTCGCCCGAGTCTGAAACGGAGCGTCTACGAAGATTGCCCATGCTGCCAAGGTCGTGCCGTGGTAAAGACCTCTGAAAGCATGTCGATTGAAGTCGTACGCATACTCATGATGGCGGCTCAACAGCCGCGAGTCAGTCGAATTACGATCCGCGTCAATGACAAAGTGGCAGCCTATTTGAACAACCGCAAACGTCGGGAAGTGATTTTCATTGAAGAGGCAACAGGTGCAGCCATTCAGATTCTGGGTAGCGAAGCTCTCTTTCCCGAGCACTTCGAATGCGATTGCCGCGATGGAGAAGGGACCTTGGTTCCGCTTCCATTTTTGGACGACGAAGCTTGATCGCCCGAGTTTGATAAAAATAATCTTCTGCAAAGCGGAGACTGCGTTTAGTCTCCGCTTTCAAAAACATAGCAGCGTGCCGTTCAGCAGCTATTTAATGGTCTTCAAGCGAATATTCTTGAACTGTACAACCATCGGCGGGCCTACATGGATTTGCAAAGCTAAGACTCCTTCGCTAGCCGCCTTATCAGCCTGATTATCAATAACCTCCGACATCAGGGTATCGTTTATATAGTGGCTGAGCTTATTTCCCTGGGCCACCACGCGATAGTGGTTCCACTCTTCCTTGCGAATTACTTTGCCCAGTTCAGCCCCATCACCGAATTCCTCCGCCTCGGAATTTTTTTCACCCTTAATGGTGACGCGTTGCCCGCGCTGGGCCAAAATACCACGACCCTTCTCTTCGTAGTTGATCCCCGCATAACGAAGTGTGGCATCTATATCCGCCTGATATCCCCCCACCACAAACTTCTCATCATCCAACACTTTGCTGCGATATTGGATGCCTGAATTGCCTCCTACCATCTTGTAGTCCAGCTCCAGTTCAAAATCACCAACCTTTCCTTCCCAGATCAAGAAGGTGTTGAAGGTCAACGGCTTTTCAGCACTCGTTCGCCCCGTAATGCACCCATCCTCTACCGACCAAAGTTCTGTGTTTCCCCGCCAACCACTCAAATCCTTCCCATTGAATAGTTCACGACCTTCATTTTGAGCCTCCGCGTAGGATACGGCGACCGAGAGGGGAGCCAAAAACGCCAACACCAGAACTATGAATCTCAACATCTTCTACATACTCCCACTTAGTGAATGGTTATTCCAGCAAGCTTCAAGCCAAATCAAACTCAGCCCAATGCAGCCAAAGCATTATTTTCTCAGACTTGGGCCGAATCACATCGAGTCAGATTATAACCAGTTCAATTTACGCCTGTGATTATTCCTATTCTCTCGGAAACCAAATAAACGATCCATTTATTTTGATTTTTGTAGCCCATTCAAAGGTTCGACCTAAATATCAACTGACGAAAGGCGGGTGGAGCCGATTGTCAAATAAGTCCTGTGGGGTCTACCAGAATCTATCCTGCCCAACTTACGAATCTCCCAGCATATAGCTTTGCGTCACCCATCAAGCCATTCTCGGTGTCATGCCATTTTCTGGGCTGCGTACCGATACTCTAACGGTTACAATAGAATTTGGCCTGTGTATCTTCATTGACCATTTGCAATTGAGGGAATTTGCGATGGCCACATTTGTTAAGGAAGCAGACCTCCTTCTCGCGGAGATTGACCGGCTTCGGCAGCGTGTTTCGCAGTTGGAACAGCAAATAGACGTCAACGGCCGCACTTGCCCCGACGGAAATGCAGAGATTTCACTCTCAACTATAGATTCCTACGAATCGTTCGTTAAAACCTCTGGAGCTCTGGAACACCTCGCAGCCGCCACAACACCTGTCACCGGCAATGATTTCTTTGCGGTGATCACAGAACACCTCGCCAAAGCGTTCAACGTTGATTTCGTTATCGTTACCGAAATACTCGAAGAGCCAAACAACTCGCTACGAACGCTGGGTATCTGGGCAAGAAATCCCCAGTGCATTATTGGGGAATGCAGTTTTGAAAAAACCCCCTGTCAGCTAGCCATTCAATTGGGCGAATACCATTGCGTTTCAAACGTCTGCGACGAATTCCCAGATAATGCCTGGCTTCGTCAATTCGGATTTGAGAGTTATTTTGGAGTCAAGCTTCCCGGACGCTATGGAGACCCATTGGGCAGCTTATGTATTCTCAATAAAGATGCGTTTCAAGTCACACCGGTCATCAGAACGGTGATGCGATTGTTCGCCAATCGCGCCGCAATGGAACTGGAGAGGATGCGTTCGGACGATCAAATTCGTGAAAGCGAATCAAGATTCCGCGCGATATTTGACACCGAGCCCGAATGCGTCAAACTGTTGGACAAAAACGGCATCTTATTGAATATGAATGCCGCCGGCTTACGACTTATTGAAGCGGACTCCATCGATTCTGTTCAGGGCGAGTGCATATATCCGCTTGTTGTTCCCGAACACCGCGAGGCATTCATTACAGAAAACGAAGCTGCGTTTGCAGGCGTCCCAGGTGTCTTGCAATTTGAAATTGTCGGTTTGCGTGGTGCTCGTCGCTGGATGGAGTCGCACCATGTACCGCTTAATAATTCCTCTGGCGAAACTACCGCCGTATTGGCGGTGACTCGTGACATTACCGAATGGAAACAGGCAATCGAAAACCTGGACCGTAGTGAAGCCCGCCTTCGCGCATTAGTCGAAGTCATCCCGGACTTGATCTTTCGGCTAGACGAGGCCGGTATCTTTATTGACTTCAAAGCTAATCCAGCTGAGTGGGAACGGTACCTACCGACCGAAGGATTTCTGGGAGGACATTACCGCAACATTCTGCCCACTCACGTCGCCGACATGTACGAAGTAGCCGCGAGAAAAGCTCGTGAAACACAACAAGTGCAATCGTACGAATACGACCAGGTGCTCCCTGACGGCCGGCGCCAAGACTACGAAGCCCGTGTGATCAACGCCGAAGATGGCGGACATGTGGTCGTTGTTCGGAACATTACTGAGCAGAAGCAGATGCAAGCTGATCGGCGGCTTTTCCGCGATATCTGCGACCATGCGAGTGAGGCGTTCTTCGTTATCGATCAAAGATCGTCAAAGTTCCTTGATGTCAACTCGACTGCGATAAACAGCCTTGGCTACTCACGTGAAGAACTCCTGACAATGGAAGTTGACGACATTGAATTTGATACAAGCGGAGTGGACAGCACAAGTTGGGCAGAGTTGTTTTCAAAAGTTGAGTCCCAAGGCAGGCTCATCACCCACAGAATCCACTGCCGTAAAGACGGAAGCAAATTTCCTGTCGAAGTTAGTATTTCTCATAGGAGTATCGGCGGTAACGAGTACATCCTAGCAATCGCTAAAGATATATCTGAACGCAAGCTGGCCGAGGAGAAACTCCGCAAGAGCGAGGAAGAGCTATCATCAATTGCCTCCACCATGCCCCAAGGTCTGTACCTGTTTGACTTAATCGAACAACGCACGGTCTACTCCAACCGTGAAATTTGGCGAGACCTTGGTTACGACGAAAAAGAAGGTGCCGAACTGGGTCCGTACTTTATGCAGAAATTGCTCCACCCAGAAGATCTTGAGAGGCTCCCAGCCTTGATCAAGCGTTGGGACACACTTGCAGACGGAGAGGTGTTAGAAACTGTGTACCGCATGCGTCACAAGTCAGGCCAATGGCGGTGGTTTCTAGGACGCGACACTGTTTTCAAACGAACTGGAAGCGGCAAAGTCTGCCAATTCATTGGTACCGCCCAAGATATTACCGAACGCAAGCTCGCCGAAGAGGAATTGTTGCTCATGCAACAAGCCGTTGAACATTCGTCGGATGCCATGTTCTTCGTTAGACAAGACGCCTCGTTCAGTTACGCAAATCCAAAAGCAACCACACTCCTGGGATATTCGAATGCAGAACTAATACACATGTCGGTCCCCGATATCGACCCCAACTTTCCTCATGAAGTTTGGCAACATCACTGGGAAGAGATACGTCAATCAGGACACCGGTCCTTTGAAACGATCCATCGTCGTAGGAACGGAGATTTGTTCGACGTTGAGATGAGGGTCTTCTCAATTGAGTCGCAAAACGAACCGCTCATCGTCGGCTGCGCTCGAGATATTACCGTGCGTAAAAAAGCACAACACCTGCTACGAACGCATAACGAGGTACTCGAACAACTGGCGACTGGTCACGCTATTTCATTAGTTCTAGAGTCAATCGCATTAGTAATCGAGGAGCAATTCGACTGCGTGCGTGTTGCGATCATGCAGGTCGAGGGCAACCTCATGCGCTGTGCCGCAGCTCCCAATTTGCCCCCGGATTATGTCAGTTTTCTGGACGGGCAACCTATAAGTTCAGAATCTTGCCCGTGTGTGTCAGCGGCCACACAAAAACGAAATGTTTTACTTGACAATTGTTTCCATGATCAGACTTGGGATACTTGCAACCTGCTAGCTCAGGCGGTCGGACTTCGCGCTAGCTGGTCCCATCCAATCTTGACCGAAAATGGTGAGGTGTTGGGGACGTTGGTCTTCTATGCATGCGATTTCGAAGAGCCCGCCGAGAAGGAATTAGAGATTATTGAGAGCTTCGCGCGGCTAGCCAGCATAGCCATTCAGCGACGGCGAATCGAAGAAGCTTTGAAATTGCGCGACGATGAATTGGCGCATGTCGGACGCTTGGCGATGCTTGGCGAAGTCGTTGCTGAACTGACACACGAGATCAACCAGCCCTTGTATACAATCGCTAATTTTGCTCAAGCCTGCATTAACGAGGCATCGAATCCCGATCGAGGTGCAACTGAGAATCTTCGTGAATGGCTAGTGAACATTCGGCAAGCAACCACCCGGGCCAGCGAAATCTTGTCGCGGACCTCTGAGTTCACTCGTCGCGGAAGCAGGAGAGTGATTTCGTGCAATGTTCACGATTTAATCGTCCAAACCCTTGACCTGATTTCTTGGCGTCTGACCAGGCAAGAAATCTCAGTCAACTATGAGCCTCCGCAATCGCCCACCTATTGTACCGTGGATCGCATCCAAATCGAACAAGTATTGCTCAACCTGCTTGTCAACAGCTGTGACGCCATCCAACAAACTGGCGCGTTGGGCCGAATCGCGATCCATGTCGAGGTCGCTGAAGATACCCTTGAAATAATTGTCGAAGACAATGGCCCCGGTATTCCAGAATCAATTCGTAACAAGCTTTTCGATCCTTTTGTCACGACCAAGAGCGAGGGAATGGGATTAGGACTCGCCATTAGCCGCTCCATTGTAGAAGACCACCGAGGCAGAATTTCGGTGGACGATCAGTGCACAGGCGGAGCACGTTTCCATGTTCGACTTCCATTGCCCAGTGCGACCGAAACCGTCGAGTGAGATGAAACACCATGACCTCCGAACCAATGATTTACGTAGTTGACGATGACCAGGGAGCACGTGAATCCGTTTGTGCACTGGTCAAGTCACTCAACGGGCATTGTCGCCAGTTTGCCTCTGCGGAAGAATTCCTGCAGGCCTACAAACCGGAACTTGAAGGTTGCTTGGTCACGGACCTTCGCATGCGCGGCATGAGCGGTTTGGACCTCCAAGCTGAGATTACCAGACGAGGTTGGGTATTGCCGATTATACTTGTTTCTGGCTACGTCGACGTGCGAAGCGCGGTACAAGCTATGAAGGGTGGAGCAGAACAGGTACTAAAGAAACCGTACTCGGATCAAGACCTCTGGGATGCAATTCAAGCTGCTTTGCGCCACTATTCTGAAATACGAGTAGCACAAGAAAACCGCAAATCGCTTCAAGAGAAATTTGCACAACTCAACCCGGGAGAACGCCAGGTGCTAGACCTAGTGGCCTCGGGGTTACCCAACAAAGCGGTTGCACACCGCTTAGATATTGGCATTCGAACGGTTGAGGACCGACGACGACGTGTCATGGACAAACTGGGGGTAGATTCCTTTGCAGCTCTCATGAGGGAGTATGGCAAACTTCAAGCCCTTGAATCCGCCTAAGGCATCCTCATTGGCCTAAAAAAAGCAACCCGCATTGCAACTGCGGAAAACCACATTTGCTTTGCGGTAGCCCTACTAGTTTTGAAACAGAGGCTTTACCGATGCTAGTAATGTTTCAAATAAGGTATCACGAACGGATCTCCCTCCCCTCTTTCAGCGAGCGATTCGAGGAAGGGTAGGATCGAGCGACAGCGAGGGGGGAAGGCAAATCCTGTTTGGTTTGAAAAATGTGGGCCAATTTGGCACATTTCGAAAATTGACAAGGCGACCTGAGAAGCTGGGGCAGCCAACTGACGCGAGTGTTCGGAGGGCTTGTTTCCTGGGTCGTCCTTGTCATTTTCTTGCTATAGCGCGACACGCTTCTTCACTTGTTTGACTTCCAAGTGAGATGCTCCCGAGATTCGACTTCTCTTGGCGATGGGCTGGGAACGCCAGAAAAACATGAATTGGGTGCCATGGGCTAAGTCAGTGCCCAATATCCGTCAACAATATGAGCTACCGGGACGCAGCTTCTTGCAGTCAATCGTCGAGCAACATAATTTCGACGCGACGAAAATCGATGGGATGGCTCTCCGATTGCAATGAAATGTAGCCACCGGACAAAGTTAGATTCCCTCCCTGGTGATCAATTAAGATTTTCGAGTGCTCGTCTCGAGCATCTAACTGCGGCTCGCTATATTCCAGCACAGTTTGGCTCTCTAGAATATGCTTTATGACCCCAGCACCATGAACTTCGGCTTCTGCAGTGACCCATTGGTCCCCGTGGTACGTCTTAGAAGTAGACGGAGTACAATGTGGCAAGAACAATTTCCCTTTGAGCACGACGTTCGTACCGGGAGTACAAAGATTACTTGTAGTACGCGCATCTTGCCCATTCCCTCCAAGCAATTGTAATTCGATCGATGCAGGAAAGTCCTGATCTTTGGTCATGAGCTTAGGGTCCTCGCAGTGTAACATCATGCCACTATTGCGAATTGCCCAACCCGGACCGCCCGCGCATTGTTGCCCCACAAATCGATATTCAACTCGCAAGCGATAGTTAGAAAAGGGAATATGATAAAAAATGTGGCCAAATCGTTCGTCAAATTGTGGGTAGTTTTCGGACTCATACCTTACCTTCAACAACCCGTTATCGACGCGAAACGTATTTCCGTAGTTTTCTCCCAAATCGTGGTAGCGGATTTTGGGAATCCACCCATCCAAGGATTGGCCATCGAAAAGCGATATCCACTTGCCAGTAGGCCATGCCTGCCCTGCCTTCAAATCCGAGGCTGGGATTACTTGGGAAATGTCAGGCTGGGCTAAACATGTTGCGCAAACCAACAATACCCCTCCGTGGGCTAGTATTGAAATGACCTTTTGATAGCAAGACCACATTAGCAAAGTTCCTTGTTGGAAAGTTGACAGCCGAGACTGACCGTACGCCCAACGCCAGAGGCTGATAAAATCATGACTGGCCTGAACCACCAGGGCTGAGTTGACCGATCAAACAGGATGCGAGTAAATATAATACGTGCGCACTTTTTTTGGGTACACAACGTAGGAAATGGGTACTCATCGCAAGAATTAGTACACCCACAACCCAAGTTTTGTACATGTGACACCAGGGTTTATCAAGTATTGCGTGCAAACAGTTGAGCCAATCGACCGGTTGAGCTCATAAATGCGGTGCATAGCCAGTGGTAGACAAAGCGAACACCCTGCAGGGCATTAAAGCGAGTCCCAGAAGAAATGAAATCGATCCCGATGAAATGGACCCCACGGCGAAAGAGAAATTCCGGCCAACATTCCAGTTTGCATGAATTTGTATTTTTTACCGCTCTCTTTCTAGTGACCAGCGTGTTTTCTAGTTTGCAGGTTTATGGTCAAGGAAAGTTCGGTGGAGGTGGCTTCACACTTGAAGCTCCCCCAGGATTCGGAGTACCAACAGGATCTCAGGTGGAGCTATCGGCCTGGTATCATGTGGACAAATCTCACTCGCGAGGCCTGTTGTTCGTCGAAGCTCAGATTTCGGATGGTTGGCATATGTATTCTAATACACAGCCAAGCGGCGGCCCACTGCCAACAGAAATCAGCCTATCTGGAACGAATATTGAACTAACAGGACCATTTGTTCCGGACCATCAACCTGACATCAGTAAGAATGATATTTGGCCCGACCTTCCGATTGAAGAGCACCACGGAATTGTAATCTGGAAAGCTCCCTTCCGATCCTCAGGCGGTTTTTCCCCATCGGACCAAATTTCGGTCAAACTCGATGGACAAGCTTGCATGACAGACGGCGCCTGTGTGCCGATCTCTGAAAAACTAAATGCCAAGTTCAAGGAATATCTCGATACACCTGCAGAAACAAAAACTCAGTTAAGAGTTGGCAGCAGTCACGCCGTTTGGAACGCCTCTCTAACTGCTGGAACGGTGCGAGCTGGTGATAGTGTGGATTTAGTAATCACGGCAAATCTCGATCCAGGCTATCACGTCTACTTGTACAAGGGCGACGCCGAAACGAATTTCCGCACATTAATGGTAGCAGAACAAAAAAGCGGTCTGCTGTTTCGCGATCCCATAGCGAACGGAAATGTCGAATCCTTGCAGTTGGATGACCAAGCAATTGAGTTTTACACTGACCAAGCCATTTGGAAGATTCCAATCGACGTTCCGGCCAATTCTGGTTTGGGAGAACACCCAATCGAATTCCTGGTGGCGTTCATGACGTGCGACGACCAAAGCTGTGATCAACCGGTAGCCCTTTCTATTACCGGAACACTGAACGTAGGAACTACAACTGCCGGCTCAGAATCGCTGCAGCTGCGCGAAGCTGAGTATCGCCTAGTAGAAGGATCCGACAAATTAGCGACGTGGATTGACAGAAAGTCCAACGAGCAACCTAGTCCCTCTATGGCGGTCGCTACGCCTGCATCTTCCCTGACCGCTTGGCATTTGCTGTTAGCACTTGCAGGTGGATTTATTTTGAATTTCATGCCCTGTGTACTGCCAGTCATTGGCCTAAAAATTATGAGTTTCGTCGGTCAGGCTGGTAACCAGCGGGGACGAATCGTCACTCTTAACTTGGCTTTCGTGGCTGGCATCATGGCTGTCATGATGTCCTTGGGTGTTCTGACAGTAGCGGCCAAAGTCATTTCAGGTGAGGCGTTTGGTTGGGGACAACAATTCACAGTTCTAGAATTCAAAGTTACATTGGCAGCTTTGATTTTCGCCATGGCCCTTAGTTTTCTGGGTGTTTGGGAAATTCCAATTCCAGGCTTTGCAACATCCAGTCAATCCGGGCGATTGATGGAAAAAGAAGGACTGACCGGAGCCTTTCTTAAAGGTGTTTTGACAACCATATTGGCAACTCCATGTTCCGGACCCATGCTAGGAGCTCTTTTTGGCCTTAGCCTTACTCTTTCAGCCGTCTCCGTCCTGATTTTGTATTTTGTTGTATCACTCGGCATGAGTCTGCCTTACTTGGCTTTATGCATCTATACGGATGCAGTGAAGTTTCTTCCTAAACCAGGAGCTTGGATGGAAACATTGAAGCAAGCCCTGGCCTTTCCTCTTTTGTTTACTGTCGTCTTCTTCGTCAGTAGCATAGACAATGACCATCGCATAGCAACTTTGCTATTACTTATGTTTGTTTGGTTCGCCTGTTGGCTCATCGGTCGAGTACCAGCATATGCTGAAGCCGTGCGACTGAGAACGACTTGGGCAACTGGTATAGCTCTGGTTGTTTTCGGCGCGTTTGTAAGTTTTCAGTACTTTGGTCCGAATCGACATGACTTGCCGTGGGTGCCTTACAACGAATCGGCTCTTACCAAGTACCGACAAGAAGGACGGGTGGTAATGATTGATTTCACCGCCAACTGGTGTGTGAATTGCCAAGTGAACATGAAGCTTGCGATCGATCGCGAAAGCGTCGCTGATCTAGTGGCTCGCAATGATGTTGTCCCCATGGTGGCAGATTGGACGGATCGCTCTGCGGAAATTCTAAAGAAACTCCAAGAGCTTGAAAGTAATTCCATTCCCTTGCTGGCCATTTACCCCCCCACCCCGGATGCTGAACCAATCGTGCTACGGGACTTAATTACTGAGTCTCAGTTACTTTCCGCACTTGAAAGCGCAGGCCCCAGCAAGCCAGGAGACAGAATTGCCGATTCATCGTTATTGGGCAGTTCGGCAAACCACTAGCGTAAATTGATGTTCGGCCTCGCAACGTCCGTCGATTTCAAGAGTCTGACTCAAGGGCGAGAAAAATCTCGGGTGCGCAGCTTTATCCCCATGTTGGTATCTATTCAGCGGCAGTGATGCGATATAATCTGCCGCATTCAAATCTGCTACATGGATTTTTTCGGGAAGCCGCACGGAATGCAATCGCTACTCAAAACGATAGCCTACTGGCTCTCTGAGTTTGTGATCAATCCGTCGAACGTGGGTTTGGCAATTAGCAATTGCGCCGAGCGTTACCACCGTCATTGTCTCTTGGCGGGCGGAATAATCGCGATCATTGCCTTTCCATTATCGCACTTCCTGAAATTCAATCGCCGCCTAGAGGCTATGGCCCCGCCTAGCAGCCCTGTGGTCGCTGCGTATCACAATCTTCAACAAAGGTTCGGTTCAAATGAAATTGTGCTGGCCGTTTACCGTGACCCTCGTTTATGGTCACCGAGTGGAGAAGGATTGGACCGGTTGCAAGTAGTCAGCCAAACGCTGAGAGCTGTGCCAGGTGTACGTTCTGTGATGAGCTTGTCTGAGCTCGAGAGTATCCTGGAGTCAGTTGAAAGTGTAGAACGCGTTTTCTCCAGTGCGGCCGCGGGAAATGAGGGTCCGACAAGATCGTTGCTCGACCCCAACAACAAATTGGCCCAAAGTTTTGCCGAAGTTTTTCAAGGCTACACCCATCAACCCAAAAGTGATTACGTAGCCATCGCATGCCTGCTTTCTCCTCCAGAAGTAGTTGAGAGCTACGAGGAAACTCTGCACGAACTGCGTAGTAAGCTGCTTGATCTGCCGGAACCTGCCACAGACGGGCTACTCGTTGGCGAGCCCGTATTGGTGACGGATGGATTCAACCTGCTCGAAGAAGATGGGAATCGACTTGCTTGGGCTTCGACCACGTGTGTGGCTGTCGTCCTATTGGTGCTGTTCCGTTCAATCCGCTGGACACTCATTCCACTCGTGGTTGTTCATTGGTCGATCTGGGTCACCAGCGCCTGCCTAGTCATTCTCGGGCTGCAGTTAACCATGGTAAGTAGCATGCTTACAGCCATCGTGTCTGTCATAGGAGTCGCCACTTCGGTGCATGTGTTGCTGAAGTATCAGGAATTTCGGCGTCAGCGCCTCAGCCGACAGCAGTCAATGAAGCAGACTGTCGAACAACTTGCGGTTCCAATTATTTGGGCTTGTATCACAGATGCGATTGGCTTCATAACGCTATGTTTGGCAAACGTTCAGCCGGTCCGTGATTTTGGATTCATGATGGCGCTGGCATCCCTGTCTGTCTTATCTGCCATTGCATTGCTGGTTCCAGGTTTAGCCCTATTAGGAAACTGGGATCCTGATCCAAAAAGCCCGCGGTTGGATGCAGACATTCGGTCCGGTCTGAGAACACTACTTGACTCTTGTTTGAACCATCGCCCGTTGATCCACGTCGGCCTCTTGGCAATGCTGCTCTTAGCCTTACTAGGCAGCACTATCATGAAGGTTGAAACTGACTTTACCAAAAACTTTGATAGGGCAAGTCCATTAATACAAGGTTATACAGTCATTGAACGCGAGTTCGGTGGAGCAGGAGTATGGGATGTTATGCTTCCAGCTCCTCGAAATCTAAATGAGGCTTATCTAGCTCAAGTTATGCAATTTGAGGACCGTTTGCGAAAGGTAATTGTAGCCGCCGACGGTGAACAGGTTACCTTGTCCAAAGTCATCAGTATTGCCGACGCTGACAACGCTGCTCGATCCAATCCAGTTTTTGCTGCTCTGCCAGTCGCCGCGCGACTTGAAGGCATGCGCCAAGCGATGCCTGATTTCATTTCCACGCTTCTGACCAATGCCCCGGATGAAAATGACCTCCGTTGGGTCCATATCCTATTGCGCAGTCGTGAACAGGTTTCAGCCGGAGCAAAGGAATTGCTGGTGTCTGCTGTCTCTCGAGAAGCCACTGAATTTACTCAGGCTCCAACCTGGACATCCATGTTTCCAAGCTACTCTATTGGCACACCATCTCCTGAAATAACCGGCTACTATGTAATGCTTGTGCAGATGGTTTCCAATGTGCTCGCTGATCAGTGGAAGTGTTTTGCATGGGCAACTTTCGGAATCTTCGTGGCAATTTCAGTGGCCACAAAGTCTATTCGGTTGGGTGCACTGGCTTTGGTACCCAACGTTCTGCCGGTACTAGTTGTCCTGGGAGGCATGGGATGGCTAGGTATTCGCATAAACATTGGTGCAGCCATGATTGCTGCAGTTTCGATTGGCCTATCAATTGATAGCTCAATTCATTACTTACTTCACTACAAGCAACAATTGGCTCTTGGCCACGATCAATTGAAAGCCTTGAGATCTTCGCAAGAAAATGTCGGCTTGGCGGTTGTCCTAGCGTCAACGGCCCTAATCACTGGATTCTTGAGTCTTACCTTTTCTGCTTTCGTTCCCACTGTTGTCTTCGGGATTCTTGTCAGCCTGACAATGCTTGGAGGCCTGCTCGGAAACTTGATTCTTTTGCCAGTTCTTTTGGCACCACGACCAAACGTACATTGAATTCAGGTTATCAATTCGGCGTGGCTCGCTTGACTGGCAGTTCAATGCGGTTACTGGCTCCAAGTGCTGCGATAGTTAGACAAGCTGCAAATACAAAAAACACGATCGCGCTCGGTGTCCGAACCGTCCAGGTTTGCCATGGCAAGGGATATTCAAAAACAGCGTAATTCAGCAGCCACAGGGCCCAGGTATTAAAAAGCAACAATTCCACTAACGGATTGGCTTGCTGTCCTCGATGCGCTCGATGCCGGAGCATCCCTACTAAAAATGTGCTTACGGCTAGTGGAAACACAAAATAACACAACAATCCGAGTGCCGGAGCGATTCCTCCTTCCTCCTTGAACGCCAAGTTGATTAATGTCTTGCCAGCTATTGGGAATAGAGTAATCGGCGAAAGAATAAGCCACGGGAACCAAGTACCTCGTAAGCTGGCCAACACTGGAATACAAACGATGACTACACCATACATGTAAATTCTGCTCAACGCGGGCACGAGAAGAAAATCCGAACATGCCAACAAGAAAATGTGCAATCCAATCGCCACCCACTCCCACCCCATCGCCCAAGTTCCCGATGGTCGGGATGGTGATACTTGGTTGCCAACTAAGTGACGATTTAGCCATAGTCCAATTGCAAGAAAAGCACCCAAAACAAACCCAAACGTGGTCTCCATCAGATTCCACCAATTAACTGTTTTGGCCCAGTCTTCAAACCAGGGCGCCACTCCGTACCAAGCGTGATAGCTTTGAAACAGTTGCCCTACTGGAAAACCAACACCTCCGACAGCCCCCCACAAAGCCATGCGAAAGGTGAGTTTATCCTTCCTAACCAAACGAACATAAACTGCCAACAGGGATAAACTCAGCCAAAGCCCTCCCCAAACTTCGCGCCGAGGCTTGACCTCACCTTCAGGCTTCCAATATTCGGACTCTGAAAAATAGATCCATGGCAACCTATTTTCCAAAGGCTCATAGGGTTCATTTAAGAGCCAAACTCCCAAGACAAACAGGCCGCACATGGATAACAGCATCCAGGCCAGTTCCGAGAATCGGTACCTGACAGTAGTGAGCCCGAGACCGAAGAAAAAGCCTGCGAATCCTACCCACACAGCCCCCTTTACCCCCAGGCCTAACATACCCCACCACCAAGCATCTTGATTCCCAATCAAATGGGCATTTTGAGTCAAACCAATGGTTTGCCCATAGGTCATTGAACCACCGATTCCCATTCCGACTGTACACCAGGCTGCGGCTCGCAAATTCAGCGTGAGCTCGCGACCAGGGAATAACCTGACGAGGAGTATTAACGAAACTAGCAAGCCGGCAACCATGGCTCCTGTTTCGTGTCCATACTGTCCTCGAATCCCCCAGCCCATTCCGCCAGCCATTGCTGCGAAAATACAGGTATTGATGGCATAGAAATTTGTAACTTGCCGAGCCGGCGGAGGGAAACTCATCATGCTTCTCGAAAGAAATGAAACTCTTTATCTGCGATCCCGCAGAACTCCAAATTCAGCCTCTAGGTAAAACTAGTGCTCTGCCTTCGCGTGCGCATGGCAGCTCTAATTTCGCGACTTGATAACCACTGCAGTGATATCGTCATGCTGAGGCTCATGCCCTCGAAAACGTGTAGTAGCCTCTAACAAACATCTTAGTATTTCAGCTGCCGATTCATGGCGATGCTCTCGAACACTATTCAACATTTTGGATTCACCAAAGGTCTCGCCTTGCGAGTTGCGAGTCTCTAAGATTCCATCGGTCAGCAGAATCAGGATGTCCCCCTCTGACACAACCAAGGGCGTTGAACTGGGGATAGTAAATTCGCTGACGACACCAAGGGGAGGTACATCGGCTGGCATAGTACGAAACACTCCCGTGTCACTGGCGGGAATCAAATAGGCTACATGCCCGGCTGCCGCGTAAGAAAATTGTCGGGTGTTCGGATTGTATTGCAATGCAAAGGCTGTCACAAATTCGCTTGGGGAGGTTGATTCTCCAATCAAACGATTGCTGCTTGAAAGGAGTTCACCGACATGCTCGGTAGTAGGTGCCAACACGCGCAAACTTGTGCGAATCGTGGACATCAGTAACGCCGGCCCCAAACCATGACCGCTCACATCTGCAATCACAATGGCAACGTTGCCGTTTTGCATTGGCAGGTAATCAAAATAGTCTCCACTCGTCCATTCAGCCGGATTACTTTCACCTGCGATCTCCAAGCCCTGAATGTCAGGAACCTGATTCGGCAACAACTGCCTCTGAATACGCTGCGCTAACCGCATTTCCTCTTCAGTTTCTCTTACACGATGAGCCAAAGCGTCGTGTTCTCGCCTTAACGTACGCTCAGCTTGAACAATGCGTTTGAAGAATGGCTCAAGGACTGAAATCCCCGATAGTAGCAGCACAGCTGAAATCAAGGATGCTGCCGCGTTAACCTCTTGAATTGGCTCGATAGTAATCCAGAGATTTGCTGCGGAGACAAATCTCTGGATCGCATCAACAATCACCGCGGCCGAAATAAAGAACCAAGCCGAATAGATCCGATAGCGAATATTCAGTCGCAGGGCCAAAATGGCTGCTACAAATTGCGCCAGAATTGCCAGAATTAATGTGACCTTAATTGCCATAGCGATCTGGGGAAAAAAAGCCTCGGTGGATGGGAGTCCATATGATAGGCCATCCGGACGATCACAGAACTATGGGCTCTAAGATATTTTGGGGTTGGGGTGTGTGAAAAAAGATTCCAAAATAACTAACGCATTCAATTTCGGCTACGGCTCCCTGAACCCTACTGAGAATTGTGGTTATGATTGTGCTCTTGACGCCTCTAGCACCGAGAACCATTGGGGTAGGTGAATGCCATTAGACCGCACAAGGTCCTCGGTTCTGACCTGTTGAATATGCCTCAATCCAACTGTTGACACAAATTGCTACTTGAATTCATAGCTCAGACATTAAACAGCACAGGTGACTTTCCATTCAGTATTATCTTGTGGTCGATACTGATTCTGGCCACAGCTGCATTTATTCAAGCCACAGTTGGTTTTGCTGCTGCGCTTTTCGGCCTGCCACTACTGTTGTGGGTGGGCATCGACCTGATGACCTCACAGGTGCTAATTATTACTGCAATGTTACCACAAAACATGTTTGCAGTATGGAAACTCCGGCACAGTATCGATTACCGTGAAATCGTTTTTCCCGCAACAATACGAATTGGAGCTTTGCCCATTGGAGTTGCCGGTCTAGCGCTAGTGATGTCCTGGAGTGCTGAAAGCATCAACCAGTTTGTCGGTCTGTTAATTCTTTTGGCCGTCATTGTTCAATCCTTTGTCGATATAGAATGGAAAAATGCTGACCACCCTTTTTGGATTATCGTAACGTTCGGCTCCAGCGGCATTCTGCAAGGCATCAGCGGTATGAGTGGTCCTCCCATGGTTCTATGGGTGCATGGGAGGCGCTATTCGGCTGATCGGGCAAGGGCGTTTTTGTTTGCAATGTATATTAGCAATTTCATTCCTCAGATTTGCTTGCTCCATTACAAGTTTGGCACAACGGTCTGGCAGGCGGTGGGCGTTGCCACACTTTCAATCCCGTTTGTCCTAGCAAGCGCTGCTTTAGGACTAAGACTTGGAAGTTGGCTTGGAGATCGATGGCTGCGGCCAATCACCTACGTTTGTCTCTTGATGTTGGCTCTGAGTAGCTTACTGGATCCCTGGCTCAAATGGTGAGAGTTTCGCGCACATGATAGAGTCATTAATTGCACTCATTGCACTCAGTATGATGGAGATCGTTCTGGGCATAGACAATATCGTCTTTGTATCCATATTGACGAGCAAACTTCCTGTCAGCCAACAGTCGCTCGGACGCAAACTAGGATTACTACTCGCGCTTTTCACACGTGTAATGCTCTTAGGTTGTATTTTTTGGGTCGCCCAGTTAGTAACGCCCGTTGTCATTCTCAGTGATTTCTTTCCCATGGACGGTCTAAAGAGTTATTTCGTGCATCGACATCATGTTCCTCTACCTCATGCCGAGCCCGCCATGGGCACCCTTGAAACACGACCATCCAATCTCCCAGACTCTCCGGAGAACTTTGATATTGAAGCTTGGGAAGATTTTATCGGCATCTCTTGGCGAGACATTATCTTGTTAGCGGGCGGACTATTCCTGATTTATAACAGTGTGCGAGAGATTCACCATGAAGTTGAGGATGAAGGTGAGCACGATACGCTTGATTCCAAGGTTTCTCACCCGAGCCTAACAAGTATCGTATTTAAAGTGGGAGTGATGGATATTATTTTCTCGCTCGATAGCGTCATTACTGCAGTCGGCATGGCTGAGCAACTTTGGGTAATGATTTTGGCCGTCGTCATCGCTATCGGAGCCATGATCCTGTTTGCAAACCAAGTTGGCGATTTCGTCGGTCGCAATCCAACCATTAAAATGCTGGCGCTGAACTTCCTCCTTTTGATTGGAGTTATGCTAGTTGCCGAAGGCATTGGAACTCCAATCAGCAAAGGGTATATCTACTTCGCAATGGCATTCGCTCTGCTAGTTGAGTTTTTCAATCTCAAAATTCGTAAGAAGCAGTCAACTAAGCTCGAAATTGGGTTGAGCTAATCTTTGGATCAGACGATCTTCCCCGGCGGTTGCTAATGAACCTCTCTAGGTGGAGAATAGTTGCCGTTTCCAGTATTTAAATTTAGGCGAATCACTCGAACAACCGCATGACTATGGATTCTCAGCAAAGTGAACAACTAGATGCACTGTGTGAAGGGCTTTCGTCCCAAGCAAGCCTCGTGGATGCCTCAGGGAATTGGCCCGAACAACAACTGAAACTTTGCAAAGAATACAACGTTTTTCGATGGTTTGTTAATTTGGAATTCGGCGGCTGGGGTTGGAGCGAAAGCCAGATACTCGCAGGTTACCTGCGCTTAAGTCAATGCTGCTTGACCACAACGTTTATTCTCACTCAATGGAACGCGGCTTGCAAACGAATCGCAGGCAGTAACAACCAACGGCTGCGCCAACTGCTCTTACCACAGTTGGCAAGTGGAGAGATGTTTACAACCGTGGGAATAAGCCACCTCAGTACTAGTCGACAGCACCTATCAGCGCCGGTCCTACAAGCCACGGAGTCACCAGACGGCGCTTTCCTGCTAAATGGTTTTTCCCCCTGGGTCACTGGAGCCACTGCCGCGGATGTGCTCGTGATTGGTGCTACCCTGCAGGATGAACGCCAGATCATGATGGCAATCCCTCGGGAGAGAATTGGTCTCACTTGTGGGCCTGGGATTCCGTTAGTAGCGCTAACGGCAAGTTGTACCGATCAGGTTAATTTTGACAATGTCCGAGTCGAACCCAATGAAGTACTCGCCGGTCCCATCAAAGATGTCTTGTTAACCAATTCGGGCGGTGGAACGGGCGGATTGCAAACATCGACATTAGCTGTAGGTTTAGCATTGGCTGCCACAAGCTTCTTAATGGATCAGGCTAGTAAACGCCCTGAGCTTGTAGCTGTTGCGACAAAAATTCGCGAAGATGTCCACGAGTTGCAATCCACACTGGAAAAGATAACACTTGGTACCTGCGATACTTCAGTTGCTGAGCTTCGTCAGCGGGCTAATTCACTCGTCCTGCGCAGCACTCAAGCAGCCCTAAGCGCTTCCAAAGGTGCCGGCTTCGTTGCCACACATCCCGCTGGGCGTTGGGCGCGAGAAGCTTTATTCTTCCTTGTCTGGAGCTGTCCACAGCCGGTTATGACTGCCAACCTATGCGAACTTGCGCAACTCAGTTAAGACATTCCACGGCCGAAGCCGTTTTTTGGGTGATGACATATCGGCTAAATAAAACTAGTCAGATTTACAACTACTTCACGCCACTATCAGATTGATGTATCCATTCCTCGTTTAAGACAACGTGCTTCATACTTTTTCCACCCGTGACGAAGTAGGAATATACGACATGAATCAGGCCGTCCGCGCCCTGAATGACCGACGGATAGTGGTAGCTTCCCGCTTCCGCTCTCTCCAGATGTCTCGTCCATTTCCATGTTTGCCCTTCATCCTCAGAAACCGAAATTGCCAAAGTGGATCGATTCTGAGTTGAATCGTTATAAACGAGGCACCAATGTCCATTTGCCAATCGTACCGCATCCAAGCCAGATCCGGGATTAGGAAGTTCACTGCTGGTCACATGACTCCAAGTTAGTCCATCGTCGCGAGATTCCGAAATACGCACATGATCGGTATAACCGTTTTCTCGCATGTAGGCCACCAAGTGCCCGTTGTTTTTTCTAAGTACGCTGGGTTGAATATTGCCAAAGCCTAACAACGGACCACTGGCATACCAGTTTTTCCCAGCATCGTCGCTGATCGCCATAATCGAAATCGAAAACGTATCGGAATATAAGGGTAGCAATATTCTGCCACTGGGTAACACCGTGGGTTTACACCGTGGCTGCCAACCCAGACGTTGGTATAAGGGATCTGCTAGGCGAGCCCTTGCTTCCGCTACGGCTTCATTTGCGCGGGTCGAAATTTCAGCGGGTACTTGTGTTAGGAGTTCGTCGAGTAGCTTGTTGGCCTGTGGGCTAAAATCTGCCGGCCTGAGCAGGATTTGGCCTTGCTCCTGCCATTGCGGTGTTCCAGCCTGTATGTAGGAATCCGATACTCGATACTGTGTAATACAAGATTCCCAAGTGTTCGCCAGAATCAATGGCCAGAACAGCCAAATACGATTCTCTGAGTCCAAAAACATACATGTATTGCAGTCTGGAAATCCTGGTGTATCAGCCATAACAAACGCATCAGACCAACCTTGCTCGGCCTTTCTCTTCCATGCTCCCATGACCCGTACGTCATCAGCACGACGTTCTCCCGAGCCTCGGTACCATGATACAAGCAGATCACCCTGAGCAGTTTCTACAATACCGGGCGCGTGGTTGTGTTCCGAGTTCAGCGGAAAAATCAATTCCGCTTCATAAACCGACTGGGCCGATAGCAAACAAGGCTGCGTTAGTAAAAGGCACGAGCCGACAAGCAATCTACAAAACACGGGGTTCATTTGAAGTAATAGTGCCTATCTTAAATAGTACAAATCGGAGTAAAGGTCTTTGCGTTACTCGATAACGGGAATTGGCTTTTCCAAATGCGGTAGTAGGTCGGGCAAGATAAACACATCGGTTGTCAATCGAATTGGTGTGGGCGCCCCAATGTCAAATTCACACTGGACGAACGACGCCGACCAACCTTCATTCGGCGACTTTAGTTGCGTTGCATAGCTGCCACCACCATTGGGATGCAATTCGACAGATTCGTATGCTCGGCCAATAGTATCCACTCGAAAATCCCGACCCTTAGGATTGGTGGCGGTCCACAAGTAAACGTGCTGCGGTTGGGTTTCGCAACGCACAGTCAACAGCTGACCATTGTCGATTTTCCAATCGAATTTGGGTAGCTTAAGATCATGCACAATCGAATAATGAAATGCAATCAACGATTCGATCGCATCCGTTCCCTTAAGAGAATGTTCTGAATTTGGCACATAACACAAATGTTTTTCCCCTGGCAATTCATCAAAATAATAGTGGGACGAATCGGGACAGAAGAACTGATCACCGGTAGCGTTAATGATACACTTGGGCATCGTAAAGCGGTCTCGATACGCAAACGGATCCACCAACTTCAATAACTGATAATAACGATCGGTATTTCGTCGATCCATTATCTTATGGTGCACATAATCACCGATTGCTTCTGCCCAAAACCCATAAGCAGCGTAGTGATGACGCATCGACACATCTACGTTAAGGACATCGATCACAATGGGTGCAATCCCCACAACTCGCTTATCGACTGCCGCGGTCATCCATGTTGTCCAACCTCTTTTCGAGCCACCTGCAACAATAAACTGATTGACTACTTTATTTCCACCTTCATCGGTTGCCATAAGGGCCTCGATGGTGTCCATCGCCCGAACAACAGATTTGACCATCGGCAAGCGAGCTGGCCAGCGTTCGTCTCCGGTCTTCAAAAAATAATCCCACGTGTACCCTATCAGGTCATCTTCTGTTCGAGGGATTCCATCGCCGTGAAAAATAAGTGGTTGATTCGGAATCATCTTAATTTCTGCCACCACCGTCCTTGTCGCTGCAGCAATTGTACTGATCTGAGGATCTAAAGATTTCGGCGATTCCTTGCCGTTAGCCCCTCCAGCAATAAGCAGTAACGCTTTGTTACTATCCACCACGCGTGGTTTGAAAACGGTCAGCCAATGCTGCCATACATTCCTATCGACTTCATCCGGCCGCAACCATGTTTGACTCTTCATGTCAATTATGAATACAGTTCCAAGCTGTGTTTCTTCTTGGTGTATCACTTTCCACTCATAAGTCGGATCGGGAGTGGCTACGTAACGGTCCAAGGCTGTCGGTTCTGTATTAAGTGGGGTCTCGACTGATACGAGTGGATCGACAGCAGCAGTGGCTACTTGAGGACGTGGTGGGCGTTCTTGCCCTAGCGATACGCCAATCACTACAAGACCGAGAATCAGACTTTGGAGAACATGAGCATAAGACATAGTTGAAATCAATATTAAAACAAGGATGGTTTGGGTGGTTTATTTCAGACAATTTTACCTCAATAAACTCGAGCTCATAGGGAAAACGAGTTTAACAGGGGAACTATCCCGACGCAAGAATCGCGGCCATAGTACAAATTATTCTTTGGCTATTTGAGCTCCGGGCTAAAGTACTGTCGGACTAAGACACATCGCTTCTCCTCCGAGACAGGCGACTTTCCTCCGATGCCACCTTACATTCCAGATAGATTCCGCTGTGGTCCAGCTTAGTCACTTTCAGTGCACCGTGATGCGAAGTCTAGGGACTTTACGAGCGGATAGAAACTCTCTAGCCATTGCGCCGTTATCTGGTGCGGCAAGTCCGACTGTTGCCGACATTCGTCGATTGTCTCTCCCCAGTAAAAGCTTATCCACCCATCTACGACCACCGCTGATTTTATGAAATGCTCCACTTCATTCAGGCTGCATTGCAAAGGAAAGATCTCTTCTACTACCAGTGGTTTGCCCAGGTCATAGACCTTGAGTGCAAGTAACGTTTTTTCAACTTCGTCTTGCTTGGGATAGACATGTACGCTGACGAAATCTAACCAAGGCAAACATTCAGGAGAATAGAAAATTGGTTTGGCACCGGGAAAGACCTGTGCCCATGGAATTACTCCCACTGTTATCAAGTGTTCGGAGTCGACTTGCCGAATTGCTGAAGTTAGTTTTTGTAACCACTGTTGCGCCATCTCTTCACGGGTTAAACCTTCCAGGTCAAGTGCAATCCGCTGCACAAACGTCTTACCAAATCGCTCTGGCGCCAACCAATCGGACTCCGGCGTTCGTCCCGGCAAAATAGGTTCATTCATTAAGTCGTAGCAAAATATGGCCTTGCTGCCGCGCCCGCAAGTCGCCACCTGCGTCCAAAAATTGGCTTGAGCCTCCCATCGTTGTTGGCGATCCAATGCGTCATACCATTCGGGCGTTTCCGATTTGTGATAACAACCTAGGCCAGTGATATCCAACCACACACCTATTTCTTCAGCTAACTTCAGCAGTCTAATCAACTGTTCCTTTTGAGCTACATTTACTCGCTCTGGGTCAAGCATGAACTTGCCGAACTGAAGGTGTATGCGCACGACGTTGGCGCCCAACTGCTTGAGTTCTTGCATATCCTCTTCAACTGTTTCCCATTCTTCAATCCAATAATCTTCCAGCAACCTCCCTGTTCGATCATGGTCATAGTTAGCGCCACATGGTACAAACAGTTGCCCCTGATGCTCAAAGCACCTACCGCCTGTACCAACTGTAATTTGTCGAACATCTTGACTTACCGCAGATCCCACGCCGATATTCATCCAGGTGGTGACAGCAATTGCTAGCCAACATTTATCAATAAATCGCACAAGATTGCTTTCAAAATGAAGTCCGTATCCTCGTAGCAGATTAACTAAGTGCTATTCTAAGATTAGAGCCTCTCCGTTTTACTAGCGAGATACCACACTATGAAAATTATTTTTGCGGTCAGTCATAGTCAAATCGCGTGCCAAGCAGCAGAATTGCTAACACGGTTACCTTGGGTAGAAAAACCCAGCATTTGCTTGATTTCTGTAATGCACGAAGGTGCACCAAGCACGTTTGGAACCAAGCCGAATCAGGCCAGCGAGGCCGAAAAACGCGAATTGGAGTTGGCTCAACAACAGGTGGGAAAAATCTTGCAAGCGGGGCAATTGTCACACACTTCGCTCATCGTCTCTGGACGCGCCAAGCAACAACTACTCGACCGTGCTAGAGAACTAGAAGCCGACTTGATCGTTCTGGGGGCAGCAGATCGAAGTGGATTGGCGCGAGCCGTGCTCGGTAGTACAAGCGACTATGTTGCCAATCACGCCCAATGCAGTACCTTGATAGTACATTCTTCCGAGAAGGGAGTTAATGACGCTAGCGGTCTCAAAGTAGTTTTAGCCTATGACGGCTCTGTAGGTGCTCAAGAAGCGTGCCGACAATTGCATTCTTTTAATTGGGGCGTGTCGTCAAAAATATCTGTTGCGGCGTTCTTAGAAAGACCTTCTCTGCTACCTGAAACCGAAATCTATGACGCCGAAGCGATCGAAAACGCTGAAAGAATTACATCTCAGGTCTGTGAGTCCATTGACAATGGAGCACACGTTTACAACGTGGTAAGGGAGTCCTTGCACATTGGAAGTGGATTGCAACAACATATTCACGAACAAGCCGCAGATCTAGTCTTCTGCGGAGCCACTAGCGCCTCTGGAATTTCCGCTTGGATTGTGGGCAGTGTTACCCGCCACCTGCTGCACCACGCCCACACTTCCATCTGGGTCGCCAAACAGAAAAACTGGAGCAACAACCCAAAATAGCCTTGATTGGTATCTGCTGTGACAGCCAATGAACTACGTGACAAGCGACAATCGCATGGCCTGCAACTCCGGTCGCTTCAAGATTTCGAACGGAGTTTGTAGGCTTTGCCAAGATTCCCCCACCTGTTCAATGCTCCAATCGCTCAGTCGATTTACTCCTTGATCGACAAGTTGCAAGTAGGGAATCTTGCTCGGATCCATGCCCATAATGCGGCAGAGGGTGGCATCAACTGCGACCATGTCCAGCCCGACTGCCACTAAGCCCATCGTTTTTTTCGACCCCATAATTGGGCCATCACCTTCCATGCAGTCAATTGCATCAACAATGGAAACCCGTGGCGGCAACGATGCATTAATATCTACTACCGTTTCAGGAATGCCGTTGAAGTGCAACACGTTTTTGGGCCAACCATAACGGCTTCCCGGAATCACTCCATACATATTCTTCAAACTGGCAGTCACTCCCATCCAATGATGAGTCTTAAGTTTGGGCATGGAGACGATCAAGTCAGCTTCTAGCACGCTTTGAGGAAAGTAGAACCCTTTTAGTTTGGATGCATGGCCGCGATTCTCCGACCAACGTGTGGGCTCGTAGTTAAGATCTGCAAAACGAGTTTGCGAATCCAATAGGACGTGAGCGATATCAGCTGCACGTAAGGCCATCTCCGAATCTCGCACATGCCCCGGTGCCTCTCCCACACAAATTCGTGCACCCCAATTCTTGAACACTTCAATTGCTGCCGACAGGATGGCTGGGTGGGTCGTCATGTGAGGAGCTGCTCGCGTCGGCTCGACCAAATTCGGCTTCAATAGCACTTGCTTACTTCGAATACTGCGCGGATCAAATCCAACGCTCAGCAAACCGTCCTGAATTGTTCGTGCCAGGTCTCGCCCGTAGCTCTGATTGCGTGCCACAAAGCAGCGAGATTTTTCCTTTATCCATCGCTCATAAACGAAGCTTGATCCGCCTAATCCTAAGATTCCACCAGCGACAAGTAGGGCACGCCGAGAAAGCGACAGTTTGTTTCCCATATTAGGCCCTGGCCATGTCAGAGAAATCTTGAACAACCCTGGAAAACACTCCATTGGACGACAATGCCACCAAAGCAATGTCCAATGGAGTCCTCGGCAGTGGAGAAGGCATATTCCAAATGCGATACAGCATATTGTTTGCTTGAGCTCTCCCGGGATGACGACCGTGAGCTGCTAGCCCCAAGAGGGACCACGCCAAGGAAGGTATGGAGTCAACATCGGGTAAGATTCTCTCCAAATAATCCAGTGTCCGCGTAATTCTTGGATCCGATTTCTGAGCCAGAGCCAACATGGCTATTCCAGTGGGCTGTACATGCGGTCGAAGCGTTTGCCCTAGCACTGTCGTATTACCATAATTGCACCCACCAGCAGGCAGCTGACGATCGAGCAACAGCAATATGGCCTCATGGACCCTGGGGTGCTCACCGAATCCGAGTTGCCTCAACGCACAGACAAAAAGTGCGGACGGTTCTATCCAACCGTGTGTCCCGGTAACCCATGACCAACCAATCAATTGCGTGTCATGCCCCATCACTCCATCACTAACTACCGGCTCAGACTCGTTTGCCAAAGTCCACGCGACAGCTCGACGAATCGAGCTGGAGTACTGGTGCAATTCATTGCATGAGAGCCAAGCGAGCATAGCTAGACTAGTTGGCCACTTCGGAAAGGATTGATCTCCCCAAAGACTGACGGACCCGTCAGGTTGCTGGACATCTGTCAACCAGTCGGCTCCACTCCTAGCTGCATCCGAGCGACCAAAAGAATGACAGGCTAGGACGGACAGGGCACAGGATTCAACTGTACTTTGCCCCTCGGCTGCTGAGAACGCGGGCTCAAGTGTTGAAACTAGATCTTCGACCCACGAATTCACGCTTTGAAATCCTTCGTCTCACCGGCCTCGGCAATAGCCGCCAGATGCACAGAAGATGCTAATGATCGATCGCCTCATGAATCTCCTCACTATTTGGATCGAGATTTTGCCCCTTTGTTGGGCCAAAAATTCAGCCAAGATGAAGACGATTGATTCGCGGCCTGATTGGGTTCATCTCCATCACCTGTATCCGGGTCAGATTTGCCCGTGATGGCGTCCGCTAGACCCTGCATCGCGATGGTTATCGGCGCTTTGGGTGCCTGCTCGATTAGAGGCACACCGTTATTTCGCACTTCGATCATCGTACGATAATCGTTGGGAATTTGGAAAAAGATGTCTCTACCGATTGTTTCTTTCGCACGTTTGAGTTTAATTTGTCCGCTCTCAAGACCCACCCGATTGACTACGACTTTTAGTTTATCACGCAGGCCATCGACTTCGTCGAAAGACATTTGCAATCGCACGAGGTTGCGCAAACAAGGCAAATCGAGTTGAACCACCATAAGTACATCATTGGCAAATTCGAAGGCCGCGATATCGGTTTCCGTAAAACCTTTGGATACATCCAAAACTACGTGAGTGAATGTGGCTTTCAGCAGTCCAAATACGCGTCGCAACGAATCGGGAGTAATGAGTTGAACGTCTTGCAACTGGACCGGTCTTGGCAAGAGATAAAGACCGGAACTATGCTTGGTCAGCGACCTCTTTAACAATTGAAAGTCAAGTCGTGAAATGTTCTCAGTGACGTCAATTAGCGAATAGTCTGGAATCGTATCTAGAAACACATCCGCATCGCCAATCGCCAAGTCCAAATCCACAAGGGCTACCGAATTCTGTGGTTCGGATGCAAGGATACAGCCCAAATTCACGGCAATGCTCGTACAGCCCACTCCACCGCTGGCACCGGCAACCGCGATAATCTTGCTACCACGATTCTTTCCTGACAACCCTCCAAACTTTGCTTCGGAGATTCGAGCTAGTGAAGCCATTAGATCTTCAAGGCTAACCGGTATCGGCAAGAACTCTTTGGCACCTGCGCGGATAGCTCGAAGAATCAACTGACCATCCGTGCTAGAACTTACCGCCAACAAGGCGCAGTCTGGAGAATCGCTTCGCATCCGTTCGAGAAGATTGATCCCCTTTTCGGTGTCGGAATCCAAACTTACGACACCCACATCGGGTGATGACTGTGATACTACATCCGGAAAAAATTCGTAACGCGAGCACTCGGCCTCCAACCACACCGAATCCATACTCAAGAACATTTTCTTGAGTACCTCACGCGAGTCGTCGCGAGGATCCACCATAGCGATGCGAAGTACGTTGCTCATCGGATTCCTACTATTCAATTGGTACGATCTCAGTGCCCCGATCGTAATGACGCTGTGTTGTCCTCAAAAACTCACCCAATCTATCGCACGATTGCAGGAGAGTTTTGCCCAGGAGGATTCGGGACATATTCGGGATTCGCACCAGCCGGCTGTTGCGCAATACGTGGCACATTTGGGCCAACACTCATAGCTGCTGGATTAGGCGCGGGTACCGACGGTGAAAGCTCGAAAGCAGGAGCATAATTGGCAGAGGGTGTGAATTGAGGCACGAATCCTTCATTCGGAACTCCCATAAGTCCTCCGTCATCCACAACTGGCGTTTCCATGTAGGATTTTAGGTACAATTCTTTGTCAGTTGGAGGTTGTGTAAAGAGTCCCGGAGCGCCCTGAGGAATTTGATCAGGTGTCAATGCCCCGGCGAAATGTGGTGTAACTGTAATCAATAGTTCAACTTCATTTTGTTCATCGCGAGTTGTGCGGAACAGAGCGCCTAAATAGGGTAGGTCGCTTAGACCAGGCAGTCCTTTGTTTAGCGTCTCTGTGCGCACCTGAAGTAAGCCAGCAAGTGCCAAAGTTTCACCGGCGTTGATTGTTACGCCCGTTTCAAGAAATCGACTGCGCAACCCAGGTACACTCACTCCTTGGATGGTGACGCTACGGCTGGGATCTATTTCGCTAATGTAAGGTCGTACTTCCAAATAGATTTTGCCTTCACCCTGGACTTTGGCCATAAAGTCCACGCGTGTACCAAATTCTCGGTACTGGACACCGACTTGACCTAAACCAGCCGGTACAACGATTGGAATTTCGCCCCCCGAGTTGAAGCTCGCCGGCCGCCCGTCAACTGCAATCAGAGTTGGATTTGCCAACACTTTCACTAAGTTTTTCGATCGAAGGGCTCGTATGGTATTTAAGAATTGCGTGCCATTTTGAACGACACCCCATTCGAGAGTTTTGGCGGTGGCATTACTTGCAAAATTGGCACCATTCTGAACAAGCAAGCCACTGACAGACTGACCAATAAAATCGTCATTGTTGCCAAAAGCCCAGTCCACTCCCAACTCGCGCAATTTAGTTCGAGAGACTTCCATGATCTGAGTCTCAAGTTGGATCGTCTGAACTCCAGTCACGTCGACGTTGTTGATGACGTTTCCGAAGAATTGCTCACAAATCGAAACGATGAGTTCAACTTCTGAGGCATTCGCCACCGTACCACTCACGATGCATGCTTGTTGGAACGGAGTCACCCGCAAATTCGAAGTAGGGAATGCTTCGCGCAACACAGCCTCTGCCATGCGCGCATCGGCGAGCACCAGTACTTCGATGGTGTGGGTCGAGTTCCCAACAATCAGATCAATGTTGGTTATACCCGTGGTAAGAGCAGAAATCTGCAAACGATCACCACCCAGTGGCAGTGCCTTAAGCACGTTCTGATTGTGTATGCGAATTTGCTCAAATGGGCGATCAGCAACCAGCTCACGGCTGTCGTTGACGACCATTTGGATCGACTGATGGCCGCGCGTGGTATCTACAGAGACCGTTGTTCCATTCGGAATATGGTCGCTCAATTGCTGAGCATGCACGCTCTGACACGAGAGGATTGCTGCCCCTGTACTTAGGAGCCAACCCAATATTCGCTTTTTGATTGTGGAGCCTTTTTGTGCTCGCTTATTCGAGACAGCCATGCCCTGACATCCTTGTACTTGTTAATCCGACACCAAACAGGTCTTCCCTGACCCTAGGTTGCTGGATTGACTGTCAATTACTGTTCAACTCGCTCATACATTCGTCCCTACTCGGCGACTTCCTGCACCGGCGCGCCATCGTCGCTTGGTGGAGTCACCGGCGCGGGCGCGCTTGTAGGATATGTCGGCGCATATCCCGCATAACCTGAATAAACGTTGGCCTTTGGAGGTGTTCCCCAACGCTTGACTGGGGTAGCAGCCGCAGCCGCATCATTTGCCCCCTGCTCAATTACCATGCGAGGAATACTATCCTCCTCCGAATATTCGTAACGCGTAATCCCCTCTGGTGTAATCACCAGAATCTCTTTCTTTTCATCAACGATTGGATTCATTTGGAATACGGGTTCCGGCACAGGCTGCGAAGTCAGCACTTCCTTTTTAGCGGACCGATCGATCCAATCCAAAAATGGTCTGCCATTATCCGTATCGCTCTCTCTGTCCTCGCCAAAAGGCCGGAGGCTCAGACGCAATTCACCCATCTCGTGGGCCAGAGTCAGTGCTTCTAGCTGACTTTCTTTCACCAATAACTGGAAGTTTACTTGATTGGAACTGATTTCGGAGTCTCGAGATGTAATCCCGTTGATTCCAAACACTTCGATATTACGCAATACCGTTTTTGTTTCCGCTTTTCCCATATCCAATTTGAAGGTTCCCACCACGTCCACATGGTCACCAGGTTTGATGTAGCCGGAAGATCCTGGAATATCAAAGACTCTATAACCGGGGGGTATTTGTGTGGAAAAACTATCTAGGCTATCGGACAACTTCCGTTCAAGGATGGGTTCCCCAGCGAATATTTGCTGATTTGTAAATTTTTGCTCAAGCACCTCTAGTTGCGTTATGGCACCTTCTGGAAGTCGACTATTGGGCCACTTCTCTAGTTTGACTGCATCAGCTGTGATCTTGGCACCATTCTTTAGATCTTGGACAGCTACGAATATCTCCGTCGTCGCCTCAACAGTGGGCGTCGCGTCGCCATTATTCATGACCGCCTTGCTAACTCCAACAGCCGCTATCATGCCGCAGCCGAGTGCAATCACTAGTAAAATTAACGGTTTTGCTCGCATCGCCAGTATGCCTTACACGTTATCTAGTTCCACGGATCGACATTCTCGCCGGCACACTTGTCGTAGCCTGCACACATGTTTCCACCGAGGACGCCCCTGATCTCAGTAAACAGGAATGGTTAAACGCTATCATTGGCACCGAGGCTAGATTGACTTCAAACTAACTCTAATCACTTGAATATTCTGTATTCAGCGACAAGTTGATCTAAACGGGCAGCGTGTCCCAAAAAATCCTGGGCTCACTGCGCGACTTATCACAACAATCGTCAAAGTCGAATCCAGTTGTGCATATCAAATATCGACAATCGAAAGATTTGCCATGGCCACACATAACCATCGAGCTCAAAGCAGGCCAGCAAATGCAAAATAGCCAATTGCCGCCACCGTCATGGGGATGCCATACGGTAACAACAGCATGCGTGGTTTACGTTCTTGGGATATTTCATAAAGTTTGTCGGCATCGCGTACCGTCCAAATTTCTTGAAGAATAGCGTGAGCCTGAGTCCAATGCTTCAACCATTGACCGCTGACCGCTATCTGAATCAAAGCCATTACGGCTCCGACAATCGTAGTAGCGACAAATATGTACCAGGTGTGCTCAATGTGCACAAAAGCCGCAATGCCAGCCAGCAACTTCACGTCACCAGCTCCCATTCCACCGATGAGATGTAAGCCAAATAGCAATGCCAAACCAAAAAAGGTTGCCAACACACTCCAGCCTAGCCCAACCCAACCGCCGACCAGGGTGCTGTACACCCACCCGGAGATTATTAATGGATAGGTAATCTTATTGGGCACTTTGAGATACAACCCGTCGATGACAGCAGCGACAACCAGCGTTAAAGACACCGCCCACATCGCCCAATTTTCTGTGAGGTGAGTAATTAAAGTTTCCATATATATCCCGTGTCAAATTCTTGTAGGCATTTAGATCTATTGGTCTCAACGTAAGCTACAAAACCACACCAGCAGCGTTGCAATGATCGTGCCAGCAAAGCAAATCATTTCCCAGAGATTGGCAATCGATTCAGTAGGCAGGATGTAGGGCATAGCTGTTTTTTTGCTCTCAGCACCACTTGACGTGGCCGCACAAAAAGACTGGTTGATTATCAAATCGCATTTGGCCTTAAGCCAATGCAAGCGAACAAGGATCTGACTGAGAAAGCTTCGAGTCTGTCAGCTTTGCCAAAGATCCTTCCCATCTGAAACCTAAGCCAGAATTCACGCTAGTCAAACGTTGAGCACTGGGAAACCTGTACAAATTGTTTGGCCATAGTACCTTTGGCACAGGAGATCGAGACTTTGCCTTACCAAGGGTCTGGCCCTACAAAGAATGGGGCAACAGCATGATAGAACAACTTAGGACCGAATTGGGAAAAGAAAGCGGTCGCTATCATCCATGGCCAATCCTGATCGCCGGAATAGAAGATTCCCGGAAAAAGAATTCCAGAGAAAAACCAAACTACCCACACCTCGATTACGAATCTCGTAGTCGAGAGCGTGGGAGTGGTATTTTCGTTCTACCTCTATAAACTCCACACTGGAAGCTCATCGAGGTTAGTTTGAAGGCTAAGTTGATTAGCTTCCACCACCAAGTTGGTTAGCAACGTTGTTGAACGTTGTCTTGGCGTTGGTTCCAATGGATGTAATAGCTGTCAAGCATACAACCACGATCAGAGCCAACATAACGGCATACTCAACCGCCGTTGGTCCGTCTTCGGACTTCAGGAAACGATCAATCTTTGCGGCGAAATTCTTCATTGCATCTCTCCAAATGCGAACACCCAGACGGGAAAACCGGAAACGGAACTCCGCAGAAGCCTGCTGACATGGTCGCCAAATTTTGCATGTCGTGTGGATACCGCAGAGAGTGAGATGAATCGCAAGTGCGATCTGCTCTCTACCTGAACCGTACGTCAGTTTGGGAAAGAGTCAAACTCTAACGATTAGGAAATCCAAACAATCTTTTTGAAAGCCTGGATTTGCTCACCCGTTTCCGTCGATTTGTTCCCACACAAAAGAATTAACGCCAGAAACTATTGCCCAGGCACCTCAAAAAAATAAATCTCTGCCCTCCTAGGAACTAATTCGATGCCCTTCTACACGGTCACCGTTACCCATGCGTTTGTAATCTCCAAGTCTTATTCTTGTGATGGCAAAAAAAAAGCAGGCGGAATTAACCGTCTGCTTGTTACGGATTTTAAGGATTAAATGCTCCGACTTAGCTTCCACCACCCAATTGATTAGCAACATTGGTAAAAGTCGATTGGGCATTGGTCCCTACTGAGGATATTGCTGTAATACAGACAACTACAATCAAGGCCAACATGACAGCATATTCAACCGCGGTAGGGCCCTCTTCAGATTCCAGAAACCGATTCAATTTTAGCGCTAAATTCCTCATGGCATTCTCTCCGATGTGGGAAACTCAAAACTTGATTATTCAGCGCGAATGTAGGAATCAATCACGCCGAAATAATCGGTTCTTCCGGTCCGGCCACTCAACAAACTAAGTAGGTGACCCATCTTTAACTGTATGACCGACTGAGTCCTTGTCAAACTCTAAGGCATGTTACGGTTAGGCAATACGTACGGACCTCACCACCTTTCCTGTTCGAATCGGTATAACTTGAATTATCCGATGTCTAGGCTGCGCCATGGAAGAAGCTGCCGATAACGCCGACTACGAAGAATTGGGGAGAAGGACAATTGTTGTGGACGAAAAACAAGTTCCTAATATATGCCCTGATTTCGGGGCTCTGGGTGGCTTGCCTAGCAACATGCTTGATTACTGACCAACCGTTTGCACGTTGGTCATTACCTATTGCATGTACTTCACTCAGCTGCACGCTAGTTTCGAGGAGTTGGGCTGGCCTAATTTCCCTCGCCTACATTTTGCTTTCTTTTGGTTTGGCTTGGCAACCAGATACAACCTACTCACCTTGGCCCACCGTTATCGCAATCGCGGTATTGGGAATTGCAAGCTACCGATACGATTTTTCTCAGCGAGAACTAGTTAAGGCCACGCAACGCCTATCACGACGCCTGCGCCAACGCTCAGAACAACTTGAGGCAGAGCAAGCTAGAACTGAAGAGGCACAACGCAATTCGTTTCAAATCGAATCGGATCGGCGAGCTCTTTTGGAACATTTACCTGCGCACGTGCTGCATAAGGATCGCGATGGGAAGTTGACTTTTGTCTCTCAGTCCTACTGCGATCTGTTAGGGAAGACCTCAGACGAACTCTTGGGTAAGACCGATTTCGATCTTTTTCCTGCTGAGATCGCTAAGAAATTTGTGGAAGACGATCAGCGTGTGCTTCACACCGGGGTTGCATTAACCGACGTGGAACGCAATCTTCTACCCGATGGCCGCACAAAATACATGCACGTACGAAAAGCACCCTTGTTGGATGCTCATGGTTCCATCGTTGGAATACAAGGCGTATTTTGGGATGTCACTGACGAGTATCTTTCCAAACAACAATTACAGCGCATAGAATCACTCGCACGTGCGCTCATCAATGCTGCATTGGACGCAGTATTGGTGGTAGATTCGGAGGGGCGTGTCCTTGAGGCCAACCCAGCCTCAGAAATCATCCTAGGCTATACCCAAGACCAAATCGAAAAACACCCCACGCTCGGCACGATTATGCAATCTACGATCGAGGAACATGGACAGCGAGCCGCAGATGGACCCCAACAATCTCAAACTCAGCTGTATCGAAGGCAAGCGTCCATCAGTGAAATCCTAAAATATGCTACCGGTAGACGTATCGAGGCTCGTTTGAAGCGGAGCGACGATTCTTGGTTCGATGCGGAAGTATCCTCTCATCCGATTCGAATTGCTCGTTCGCGAGGATGGGCATTATTCATTCGCGACATTACACGTCGCAAGCGAGCTGAGCAAGAATTGGTACGCGCCAAAGAACTTGCTGAACAAGCAAATGCAGCCAAAACAGAATTCGTGGCCAACGTCAGTCACGAATTGCGTACACCTTTAACGGGTATTATTGGCCTTCACGATCTGTTGCAAAATGCAGAACTGGACGATTCTCAACGCGAATACGTCAAACTTGCACAAGTTGCATCCCAGAACCTGCTGACCTTGATCGACGATCTGCTGGATTTCAGCAAAATTGAAGCCGGCCGATTAGAAATTGAGTGCGTTCCGTTTTCGCTAGTAGAATGCATTGAGGAAACAGCCACTGCGATGGCAGCCCGGGCACAACTAAGAGGCTTGGAACTCGTTGTCCAATTCGGCAACGACATCGGTGACTGGTACGTCGGAGATCCTCACCGCATCCGACAAATCATTCTCAATTTGGTAGGCAACGCGATCAAGTTTACGGAACGCGGTGGCGTTTGGATTCGTGTTCTCCAGCCAGCTGAAAACCAAGCCCCGAGCAAGGAAAGAAATTGGTTACGGTTTGAGGTGCACGATAGTGGGATCGGGATCTCCACTGAACAGCGAGACATAGTTTTTGAGGCCTTTCGACAGGCGGACAGCAGTACTACGCGGCGTTATGGCGGTACCGGCCTTGGGCTTACTATTTGTCGCGAACTAATTACCCAGATGCACGGCAAAATCGGTATCTGCGATTCGCTCTGGCCCTCCGAAGAACGCACGGGTAGTTGTTTTTATTTTGAACTACCGCTGAATCACGCTACCGGAGATTTCGCTCGTGAAAAATCTTCTGCCCACATGGTGGCACGTACAAATCCTGAAAATGTTATCGCTATTGTAGCAGCGCCTTGCCCATGGCGCGATGCGCTGGCAGAGGAGGTTCGACGCCTAAACTACTCTTTGCATTTTCTGCTACCTGAAGACCTTATACATAAGCGTCCGAGCAAATTGTTTGCTGCCGGAAATCGCACGGTAGTGATGGTCGACCCACGTGAAATGTCGACTCTGAATGATCGCACACCTCCAGTCGTGCTACGCTGGATCCTGCTCACGCCCCTAGCTCATTCGCAAATTGGCAAACCCCCAGCTGCCCTGAATTATGCAAACATTCAATGGCTGACGCGGCCGATTCGCCGACAGGACCTTCAACGCGTGCTGCACGACAATGGCACGGATACAGAAGGTCATCGGGAAGCACCTTTACCTTCCGTTTCGTCTCGCACTGCCAAAGTACTTTTGGTCGAAGACAGCCCCATCAGCCAAACCGTGCTAAGTGACATGTTACGGAGTATGGGACATACTGTGACCTTAGTTGACAACGGAAGAGATGCCATTGATATATGTTCAAGATTTCTCTTCGATGTCGTCCTTATGGATATTCAAATGCCGGAGATCGATGGCATTGAAGCAACTAAGGCCATACGAACCGCCGAAGGGACCTTGGCCCCCAAACAAATCATCTATGCGCTCACCGCGCACGCTACAGCAAGCGACCGAGTACTTTGTGAACAGGCTGGAATGAACGGTTTCTTGGTTAAGCCCATTGTCATTCAGAGCCTACAAGCCGCTGTTGCGTCTGCCCTAGAACATACGATTCCTGCATTTGAGGAGCATGTATCATCTGATCCCATTAATTCTCCCCCAGCCAAGCGCAACGACTCTCCGCAAGCTGGCAACGCATTAGAACCACTCTCCAAAGAACAGATCTTGGCAGCAGCACCGCAGTGGCCCAAGTTGGTTGAAATGATGCATGGAAATGACAGCCTGCTGCGTGATGTGCTGGGATTGCTGATCCATGAAGCTCCGCGTCTCAACCGTTCATTTTCTAAAAGCTTAGAAAAAGGCAATCTACATGAATGCCGAAGGGCCGTGCATACCATCAAAAGCAATATGCGGTACGTGGGAATGACAAAAGTCGCCAAATTCGCTGAGATGTTAGAAAAACTCGCACGCGACGAACAAAAAACACAGTTGCAAGAATCCGTGGACCAACTTTCCGATCTTATCGAAATCGTGGCCGATTGGGCAGAGGAATTGCTTCAATCACACCCCAAAGCACCATAGGATTTCATTTATCCCTTGTCTCATTAACGGACCGATCCTCTTAGTCACCAATCGACACCTTGCCCCTTGCCTGTTCCTGCTCAACCAGATCATCAATCTTAATATGAATTCATTATTCGGCATCCTCAATGTCAACAAACCCGCTGGCTTGACGAGCCGCGATATCGTTAATCATGTGAAGAAAATAATCCGAACTGAAAAGGTTGGGCACACAGGGACTTTGGATCCTTTGGCCACCGGCGTTCTATTGTTGGCAGTTGGGCGAGCCACACGACTAGTGGATTTTGCTCATGACATGACGAAGCGTTATGATGCAGAATTTGAACTCGGACTTGAAAGCGATACGCTCGATATAGAGGGCACGATCCGACAAATTATCCCGGCCCACATACCAAGCAAATGTCAACTGGAGCAAGCCATTTCGGGATGGGTGGGAGAAATTGAACAAATTCCACCTAACTATTCGGCCATTCATCTAAATGGTCAACGAGCGTACGACCTTGCCCGACGCGGAATCCAATTCACGCTACCGAGTCGCCGCGTAAACGTTCACAGCATCAAGCTGATGCGATTCGACTACCCTAAGTTCTGCGTAAGCATCAAATGTAGTAGTGGCACCTACGTCCGATCGCTGGGTAGAGATATTGCCGCAGATCTTGGAACTTGTGCAGTCATGACCAAGTTGAATCGCACTCACATCGGTGATTTCGACTTGAACTCTTCCATCGAAATTGAATCTTTACAAACTCGTAAACATGTCGAGACAAGTCTTGTTCCTCCACAAACACTTCTGCAGAATTACGAGGCCTTGAATTTGAGCGATGCAGAAATTCAAAAACTAGTTCATGGCATAGCGATCGACCTACCGCAATGGGTTCCCAAACGTATTGTTTGTCTAGACAAGGCTGGCCGCTTGGTCGCAATTGCGGAGCAACATGAGACTGGCTCTTATCGGTCTCTTAGAGTTTTCCCAACTGACCAAGTTACACCCCAGCCGAGCAACACTAATGCCAAACATAACCCTGCGTCATGATGGCGAGTTCCAAAGTGAAGCAATTCGAAGATACGCATCGAGACCGTGGTGATTCCGGGCGGCAATACGAGGATGCTACAACTGAGTTCCCCACAACTTGTCACGAAGAGAAACAAGCAGGCTGCCTTGATTCGCCCGCCGGCTTGGGGCCAAATTACATATTTCACTAATGACCAGCGTGTCAAACCATCCAAGGCCGCTAACGAATGGCTTGAAGGACTAACGCTTCCCTTAATAACGTTTCCAAGAATCCAGGCAAGCGGAAGCAAACGGAACTGCTGCGCCAGTACCGGCGGGGCAATGGTTTGGTCATACAGCATGGACATCCACGCAGGAGATGCACGGTTCATCATTGCGATAACTAACATCCCAACTAATGGTCCGGGAGTTGCTAACATCAACAAGGCGCAAATGCTATACAGATGCTTTAACCATCTTCGATTATGCGCCAATTTGATCATCCATAAAGTAATCACGAGACTGAGAAATGTTGCACTCACGGCTATCGTAATGGTCCAATAAAACTCGCTCTGAAATTGTGTGGCAGTCTCTCGGAGAGTCGTTAGCAAACGGTGCCCGCTAACTTCGTATGAAGTAGTGCCATTGTCATTTAGAATTGGATGCCAAGCAGCTTTAATGACTAGATTCAACAGCGGAAAACCAACTAGTAGCGCGATAAAAAACCAAAGGAAAACAGAGAGATACGTACGCCAGGTAGTCAATATCCATTCTTCGGCCCGATGCTGTTCAAGCCGCGCTGTTACTAATTGATATGGGGGTGTCCGCCAATATAAAATCCCCAGCAACAACCCCAGCGGAAGAACGCTCCAACCAAATGCTGAAAAGTAGGTTGTTGCAGTTATCTCACCTCGGCTTGCATCTAGATAGACTTGTTCTGCCAAACTTGGCACTTGATACAAGTTGGTGATTACCATCTCTGTGAACACGGGAATAACGCACCAGACGATCGCCATCGCAATCCAAGGCTTGAGGCGAGGAAGAACTGCCCACTTAACGACAGCCGCAAGCCCACCCTCGGTCCGCGCCAGATCTTCTTCACTTCGATTTCGCCAAAACAATCCCAAACTACAGAGAAGGCACACCCAGGGAATTGCGGCCAATCCATGAATGAATGCCACCGCCAGCAAAGGTCCGCCTGAAATTGACTGTACGGCCGTAAATGAAAACGGCCAAAGCAATGTCATTGGTCCAACTGCTTGCAACCAGCCCTGTGTCCCCACTCCTGCACACCAGCTACCTGCAAACACATATAGCGGAATCGCTAACTGCGTGCCGAGAAGCCAACTTGCCCAGGTTCTGCCGTAGACGTTGGTACGTATCAACACAACGGCCAGTGCGAGCCCCGTTGGGATCGCGATCAAGGCGCAGATGAGGCTGAGCAGAATCGTATTCAGAATAGGCGTCAACAAAGAATGGACCTTCGTGAGATTGCTCAGATAGCTAGCGGATACAAGAAGTAACTCTGTCCATGATGTTACGGATCAATCCAACTGGCTTTTTTGACGCAAAATGTGATGATAATGCTGGGCAAAACGATGCGCCTCGTCTCGGACATACTGCAATAGTCGAAGAGCAAACGAATGTCGGCTGAGCCGCAACGGTTGCACTGCATCGGGTAAAAATAATTCCTCGTCGCGTTTGGCCAGCGAAATTAAAGTCGGAGGACTTATCTGCTGATCACGAAATGCAGCTAAAGCAGCGGATAGCTGCCCCTTTCCTCCATCAATTAGGAGTACATCAGGAAAAGCTTCTTGTTGATCGCTCATTTTCCGAAAACGCCTGGAAACAACTTCGTGGATCGAGCGAAAATCATCGATACCTTGGACATGACGGATTTTGTAACGTCGATAGCCCGGTTTGAATGGCAAGCCGTCCAAGAACTGAACCAGACTGGCTACGGTCTCTTGTCCACCCAAATGTGCGATGTCGATGCCCTCAATTATTCTCGGTGGCTGGGGCAAACGCAGGACCTTTTGCAGTCCAAGAGTTCCTTTCTTGGGATCAATGTAAAATACTTGGGGCTGAGCATGTGTATCCAGGTCACCTCTTTCATCCAGTCGCTCCAGCATACGAATTTCATCGCGCAAGCGGCCTGCCTTCTCAAATGCTAAAGCCTGAGAGGCTTCCAACATTTCGCTCTTCATTTGTGCCAATAAGCGTGTCTTTCCGCCATCTAAGAACGTTTGCAAACGACGTATGTCTGATCGATAGTCGTCCTTACTTATTCTTAGATTGCATGGTGCCGTGCATTGGTTAATTGAGGCCAATAGACATGGCCGAAACCACTGCCATTTAGGGTCCTGACTATCGATATCCAATGAGCAAGTTCGAAACTGAAATATGCGTTGTAGGACCTGAATGGCACCTCGCAGAGCACCAGCACTTGCGAACGGGCCGTATAGCTTTGCGCCGCGTTCCGGAGGTTCCCGAGTCAATTCGACTCGTGGAAATTCTTCACGTGTAGTGATCATCAAGTAAGGAAAACTCTTATCGTCTTTTTGCTCCTTGTTATATTTTGGCTGAACATCTTTAATGAGCCGACTTTCGGCTAGTAAGGCGTCGACTTCGCTTTCGCAAACCAAAAAATCAACATCGCAGATTTCACCAATCCAATGCGCAGTGCGAGCCTCCTGCGCAGCAGCTTTTACAAAGTAGCTGCTCGCGCGGCTCCTCAAGTTTTTTGCCTTACCAACATAGATAACGACGCCTGAATGATCCTTCATCAGGTACACACCTGGCGAATTAGGAAACCCTCGTACCTTTTGGGCAGCCCGTCGAAATCCGAATGGTTGCCGCGCAAGATAGTCATTGGACGCGACCCATTCCGACTCGGAAGTTTCGCTGCCAATTTCAGTTTGATCATCGTCGACTAAGTGCTCATCGTCGACCAAGACATCTTCACCGAAGACTGTGTCGCCAGGAGAGCTGAAGTTTTGCCCACTAACTTGGTAATTCTCTTCATTCCAATGACCTTCGTTAACAGTATTCTCCTTCCGTTCTTCATCATTGGATTCGTCGTTAATAATCATCCTACAAATTCCCTGGCAGTACGGTTGCCCGGCCCTGATTTACCGGCAGATCAGTACTGAACAAGGCTGAACACCGAATGTGGCAACAATCGTCTTTCTCCTTCCAGTTCTACTAAATGAATACAAAACGCACATTCAACGATCTCAACTGAAAAATTCTCTAGTAGACGCACGCAGGCAGCCACTGTGCCTCCCGTCGCTAACAAATCATCCAAGACCAATACGCGTTGCCCTTCACGTAGCGCATCGGAATGGATCTCCAAGGTATCACTACCATACTCAAGATCGTATGAATAACTGATTACTTCCCCTGGTAGCTTTCTTGGCTTTCGAATCGGAATAAAGGCTGCTTGCAGTCGCAGGGCCAGCGGCGCTGCGAAAATAAACCCTCGCGATTCAGCTGCCACAATACAGTCGATGGCCTGCCCTTCGTAGCGTTGTGCAAACTCATCAATAGAGGCTTGAAAAGCTCCAGGCGAGGCAAGCAAAGGAGTTATGTCTCGAAACAGAATACCAGGTTTAGGAAAATCCGGAACATCACGGATGTAGTCTCTTAGATTCACGCTAATTTAGCTTTCGAATGCAAAGGATAACCAATTTGAACTGTAGGATTTCTTACTTATGCGGTAGATCATTTGCGTGCGGCGCCACGCTCGACAAATTAGCTGGAATGTCAGCATTGATTTTGTGAGTCACCCAACTCAAGCCTCCGATAACCAAGCTTTGGAAAACAGCATGAGCCCAAACGTCCTCACGATGCCCCATCGAAGTGTAGAATACTCGTCCTTTTCCATGTTCGCGGGCCCATGTAGCCGGATATGGAGGTCGCTCGTAATCAAACCCCTCCATCCCCTGCGTCTCCTGCACCAAAATCACGTGTATATCGTCATTGAAATTCTTTAGCGAATACCATTCTTCATGTAACGTAAATTCTTGACCAGCTGGTCCAATGCCAGGAAACGCGCTATCGACAACGCGCATCTTTGCTTCTTGCTGCTTACCGTGGCGAATGAACTCACCTCCCAACATTTCAATGTATGGGTCCCGTTCTGACTGATTTTGGAAAGCTTCTCCTTTAGAGTGAAAAGTATCACTGGCACAATGGCTGCCAAACATTCCCTTGCCACTAGCGATCGCCTCAAGCAAATTTTGTTTACCTTTGGGTGACATGGGTGGCGATTTGTCGGTACCCGGCTGTGTTAAGTCACCCGTTGTGTAAAAGAAAAAGGCGTCGTATTCAGACAAATCTCCATCGA
>JAGQOY010000378.1 GCA_020427005.1 Planctomycetales bacterium | reverse complement strand
TCGCCATCGCCTGCCAGTCGATTGTTGACCTGAACGCTTCAAATGTCGTGGTGATCTCTACTGGCTTCGACCAGGAGAGCCCATCGTCGTCGCTGCGAATGTGAAAGCAACGCATGTATTCCACGCAGTAAATCAAGTGGACTGTCCCATTCCGGCAGGCAATGGCGACCGGGTTGTTCACGGTTTGCTCTTCCGGCCCGCCAAAGTCTTTGGCTTTCTTCCCCGGAGGCAGATGCGGATTGCGCGGCAGTCGGTCACCTAGATGAGCGACCTGCCGCGGGGGAGACCAGATGCGGCCGCCATCGGTACTGCGGCGGAGATGAATCTCGATCTCTCTCCGGTCCGCAGTCGAAAACTTTCTTGCCTCGCAATACGCCAGCACGCTTCCGCGCGACGTGACGACGATGCCGGGGATCCGGTAAAGAGTGAATCCGTCGTGCCCTTCTTCGAACAGCGTTACGCGTTCAAGCAAAGGTTCCGCACTCACTCCACAGTGAACCACGACCATTTGGCAAGTCAGCAGAAGTACTACACCTAGTGCGAATCTCATGTTGATATCTGTCTCGATGTTGTCGGAATCGGCTCGAGGGTGAAGATCGTGAGTCCGCGCAAGTCGCGGGTGTTAGGGCGCAAGCAACTGACGATATAGCCAACGCTGATGCACGTCGACATCCCGATCGTAATGTAGAGATAGCCATTCACACTGGAGTAAAAGAGTATATAGCAAAGCTCGTTTGGTAGCTCCCGGCTGGGATATCTATCATCTGGAACGAGAGTGGCGGGGTTGGATCACTGAACCGCCGCGCGACGGCGATGCAGCATTTCTAGGATTCTGTAGAAAGTGGTACGAGCGACGGGGAGCCGCTGGATAATCCGTGTATTGGAATGCGGCTCCTTCGCGAGCCGACCGCGACTGCGTTTCGACTCTTCCCCGGTAAAGCCCTTAGCCAGAGCAGGAATGAGGCTTGCGGTGTCTGGTCCGTATTGGGTTGCGTTTTCATACCCAAGCCCCCCTTTTTGCGTCGACGTGTGGAGCACGCCAAAGTAAACAAGTCCTTGTCAGCAAGGGACTTACGTCAAAACAGCCTTCCCGTGGCATCATTGTTTGCAAACAACTGCCGCTGGGGATCTTGGGTTCCATCGATCGACCAACGACTTGCGCGGCGAACATGCCAGGTGTGAGCTTGCGATCGGAGACTTCTAGCCATCCGATCTTGTCCGGGACGCCTTCGTCGCCCCAATCGCCAGCAGCGGCCACGAGATCGTAAACGGGTACATGCGTTTTGTATTTCGCAGATTCCTTCACGTTGATTTCAAGTTGGATCGGCGTTTCGGGGGCGCTATCGACAGAGTCGATCGGAAAACCCCTCACCCTAGCCCTCTCCCCTCGGGAACCTGCTGCGCAGGAGGGGAGAGGAAAATTAGAAACAATGCCTTGAGTTGCGACGATCGGATGCGCGAGCCATGGACCGTGCTGGGTCGAGAAGTGCACTTTGAAGTCGGTGCCTGGCAAACCGGCGTTGGGTCCAAACCAAGTCTGCAACAGCTGCCCCAGTTCGTTCTTAGTTCCGCCAAGTGGATTGGCGACGTTGCAAGCCACTTTCACAAATCTGAACTCCCAGGTTGTCCCATCCGGCAAGTGCACGTTGACTGGTCCGACCGGGCGCTCAGGATAAGTGGTCCTGTCAGGTAGGAACAGGATCGGTCGACCGCCTGCGTGGGAGACTTTGGCTTCGAAGGCGGTTTCGCCGGATTGCGATGTAACGAGTCTATGGGTCTTGGAATAGGCGGCCAGACGCCAGTGGAATAGTTCCTCAGTCAGGCTTTCGAGCGTGGAACGAAGGGCTGCATCGCAATCAATGGTCAGTTGGAAATCGTCGGCGATTCGCTAAAACCATTTGTGGCCGTTCTGCGCGTCAAGCCAACGATCGATGGGCCATTTGACCCTCCACTCAGTCCATGCGCTTTGGTCTGCCGCGTGATGATCTACGGCATGGCCTTCGCCTTCCAGATCTCGGCGGAGCACGGGATGGTTACGCATGAATGTACGGCATTGTTCAGAAAACTTGTGCAAATCGACGGGGGCGAACAATTGGGCTTGATCGAGAAGCACGCGGAGGACGACCATTTTGTAGGATTTGTTGAGGCTGGTCGTTTCCAAAGTCTTGAACCAGGGCAGGAATGCGTCGAGAGCTTGATGTTCGACGTCGGTCAAATCGCCTTCGCTGGCGATAAAGCTAAACCAACTGCATTCGCGTTTGCTCAGGTGAAGCAGTCCGGGCAGCTTGTGAGGCGAAGGTGAGTATCTCGCCGGATGCCGAATTGCTGACCTGTGGAAATTCGTATTTTGCAGAGACGATCGTGCAGGTTGCCAACGAGACTACGCTGGGTGCGTCACGACGTTTGGTGGGTGAGGGCAAACGGCCGTTGGCGTTGAATTTTGCGAATGGTACGGAAACAGGAGGTGGATTTTTGCGAGGCGCAACGGCTCAGGAAGAGGCACTTTGTCGATCGAGCTCGCTGTTCGCGACGCTCGTCGATGATCCGATGTACGAATTCCATCGCAATCGCGATTTGTGGGCGGAGGCCAGCGACTGGGCGATACTTTCGCCAAATGTGCCCGTGTTTCGCGACGATCGAGGGAGGGAGCGGGATGTGCCTTGGCTGCTGAGTTTCATTACCTGTGCGGCTCCCTACGCCCCTTCCGTTGGCCATCCGCAAGCAGGCAAGATGCTCCAGAAACGAATTGTGCGCGTGTTATCAATCGCTCGAGCGTATGGTTACTCCGAACTGATTCTCGGGGCTTGGGGGTGCGGAGCATTCGGAAACGATCCTCGACGCACGGCCAGTGACTTTCGCAACGCGCTCGAGGGTGAGTTCGCTGGCGCGTTCGGAGAAGTTGTGTTCGCGATTACCGATTGGTCTCCCGAGCGACGTTTCCTCGGGCCATACCGTCATGTCTTTTCAGGGGAACGGACTTCATGAGTGACTGGTTTGAGAAGCTGCTAGGTTTTGGTGAACGCACGCCGGATGAAGTGCGCGCGAAGTTGCAGTTGGACGGTACGCGAGTTCATTCAAAGAACAATAACGAATCGTATGAATGTGGCCCTGAAAAGGGTAGTGATTAGGGTAGTCGCTTTTTGGGTGATGGCACCGAAGTGCGTTTCACCCTTGAAAAAGCTTAGTCGGGGTGATAAGACACGAGTCAAACTTTTTGTAGATGTAATTGGGCAGTTCGATTCAGACTATACGATTCTCGAGGCCGTTGACTAGCCCGGAAAGCCTCTTGGAAATTTCTTCGAGGTTAGATTTCAATTCAGCATGCCGGGCATCATCAATCAACGAGCGGCGCCGAGCTAATTCGAGAAGTGGTACGCACTCTTGAACCGAGCCGCGGGCGATAATAAAGAAGTTCTTGCGGTCGGCCTTGGTGAATCGGCCATTGCCTTCGGCGATATTGGCCGAGATGGAGAGTGCGGCGCGGTTGAGTTGGTCAACCAGAAACCC
>JAGQOY010000377.1 GCA_020427005.1 Planctomycetales bacterium | reverse complement strand
GTAGGATAGATCTCCAAACCGAAAACCCAGCACTTCGCAATTTGCCCCATGTAGCAGACGCATGGGTTGGACTACAGTTCCTAACACTTCAAAGCTATGCGTAGAAATCGAATGGATCTCGAGTTGCGGTCTTGCGCCAGCATGAGACTGAGGACGATTACTGAACGCATAATCAAAACTTTGCCGTATCCTCCTTTCAACGGTTGGTTCGCAATAAAGCGGAACAGGGCCTTGCAAGCGAAACGGAAATAATCGCAAATCATCGAGTCCAAAAATATGATCTGCATGTTCGTGCGTATAAATTACTGCATGTACAATCCCAATTTTCTCGCGCAGCAACTGGCAACGTAAGTCCGGACTGGTGTCGATCAGAAGATTTCCTTCTGGAAGGCCAAGTATCACTGAACTGCGTGTCCGGTTGTTCTTCGGATTTTGGCTTTTGCAAACGCTGCAACCGCAGCCAATTGCAGGCACGCCAACCGAAGTGCCTGTGCCCAAAAAGATGAACTTTCCCTGGATATCGGTTGTCTCAAAAACGTGCGGCACGCAGTTCTCATTATTCAATTAAAACAGTGGTCAGGTGATTTCGATATTTCCGGGTCCGATTGCCAGGAATCGGCAAAATCCGTTTTGACTGCGATCCTATTTTCCAGCGATGTTATTTAACAGTGATCGTATTTGACCGCGATTTCCTCGAACCCATCGGGATGTTCTAAAGTATACCTTATCTTGAAAATATACAGGGCTTGGAAAAGAGAATGGTTTGGGTGCATACCCAAGTGTTTTGAACTTAACAAGGAATTGGTCCATTCAATTCAATCTAGCTGGACGTAATTCAAGTTTTTCGATGGATGACTCATTCATGTTCGGTTTGTTCCAAAATCACGCAAAGTGATTAGCTCCCAAGATTCACAAAAAAATCAACGCAAAAAATGACAATCGAATACGCGGTCGAGCCAAATTTGACGGCAGTAGAGTTTATCGAAGTTTTACAATCGTCAGCCCTGGCGCAGCGGCGACCAGTTGAGGACGTGGAGCGGATTGAAAGAATGCTCCGAGGAGCAGACTGCATTGTTACTGCAAGATCCTCAGGTCGACTGGTGGGCGTTGCGAGGGCGATTTCAGATGGGGCCTACTGCACCTATCTTTCCGATCTAGCAGTCAGCCCAGAATTTCAGGGGCAAGGTATTGGCCGCGAATTGATTGCTCAAACGCATCGCCGCGCAGGACCTCAATCGACGTTGATCCTGCTGTCAGCTCCGAAAGCTAGAACCTATTACCCACACATAGGGATGCAACAGCATGATGCTTGCTGGATCCAGCCGCCGATTGAGGGTCCGAGCCAAAACACAGCTGTGCTTCAAGGAAGCCAACGCACAAGCCAGGAGGGGGTCACCAGTTTTTTCGATCAGCTAGTTGGAGAGTACGACGCGGCTATCAGACGGTGTTTCCCTCGCTACGATGAAATGTTGCGAACACTACTGTCCTACTTGCCTAAGAATTTTGAACCGCAGCGAATTGTTGAATTGGGCTGCGGCACAGGCAATCTTTCCATGCTAGTGGCCCAACGATTCGCGAATTCGAAGTTTTGTCTAATAGATATCTCGGCGGATTCGCTGGCAGCCTGCAGACAACGATTTTCCCGGCCTTTACAGGACTCTGACGCTAACAGCGAACGAGGAATGTTAGGGACTCAGAAGCCGGACGATCAGGAATTTCTGCTAAAAGACCTTCGAGAAGTTGAATTTGATCACAACTCTTGCGACCTCGTAATTTCGAGCATTACCCTTCATCACCTAACCAGCGCTGAGAAGAAAGACCTGTTCGAGCGCGTACATAAATGGCTGGTTCCAGGTGGGTTCTTCATCTTTGCGGATCAAATGCGAGGAGAAACAGAAGAACTCTATTCTCGCCACATGGAGTACTGGAAAAAGCAATCCATGGCGGCCGGCAGTAATGAAGAAGAATGGAGTATGTGGATGGAACATCAACGCACTCACGATCACCACGATTCTCTGAATTGCCACTTAAATTGGCTAGCAGAAGTCGGATTCAAGGATGCGGACTGTGTATGGCGTTACCTGCTGTGGAGCGTTGTTCATGCGCAGAAAGAAGCGAGCTCTCTCGTCGGAAAGTAGCCTGCTATGCTAGCTATCTGGGTGCCCGTTCTTCAATTCATTGAGCCTCAGTTGGTCGCGCTGAGACGTCTTCGCCCCTAGAACCAACGGACCTTCCACTGAATAGCCTGGTCTGTCGGGCCAGTTAATCCGGTGACTGGGTTGTGCGAAGTGGTATTCAGAGCTGCAATCAATTTTGATACTGTGCAGAAGTTTGGAACACTCAAAATTATATTGACGCAAATGACGATCGACTATGCACTTAGCCTATCCGAGTTTATTTCCATTCGATAAATCGAACAGACACCGTTGGACGCGATGTATCTGGCTCGTCTGCTCGTGCGGGCTGTTTTTCGTCAATTGTTCCGTATTTGGCCAAACGCCTAACGGTCAACTCATCCTTCCCGACAAAGGTGAGATTCGCAACCAAGGCACTTCACCTCAACTGCTTTTTCAAGATGCCCTTCCTTGGGGACCCAGCGAAGATTTTCAGCTCAATATTGACGAATCCCAATCTTTCGGCGCAAGCAACCCTACTGAACAGGTTGCCAAGAATCTCAACACACCGGAATTGACAGCTTGGTTAACGAAATTGATAAGAGAGAATTTGCCTGAGTCGCATACCGACGATCGCAAATGGGGACATCAAAAAGAAGTTTGGGATGGTATCGAACTAAGACGTGAAGGGCTTAAGATCGAAACCAAACGCAAAAAGAAACTCGTTAATTCAGGTACTTGGACACGATATCGAATTGATCTGGTTGAGCCTGAAAGACTGTTGCTGGTTCAATTCCACCGATTAGAACAATTGCCGGATGGAAAAATAGCTTTTCACGTAACGGCTGATACCAGATTGGATGTATTTGGAAGGTTAAGTCAATGGGTGCGAGATGTTCAGCTAATCAGCCTTAGCGCAAACGCCGATGCGGAATGCCGGTTGTCGCTTGAAGGCACGGTGGACCTCCAGTTAATAGTATTGAAATTCCCTCCTGCTGTGCGGATCGTTCCCAAGATTGATCGCGCGCACATTGATTTGACATATTTTAGAGTGCGTCGAATTAGCCAAATTGGAGGCGATTTCGCAAAGTTACTTGGGGAAGGGATTAAGGGGGTAGTAGACGATAAACTAGAAGATCTCAACAATAAGTTGGTTGATAAAATTGACAAGCAGCTTGAAAAGCAAGCGGACAAGTTGATGCTTTCCTCCTCAGATTGGCTGCCCTCAACTTTTCTACATCCAAAGCCAGCGGAAATGTGAATTGGTACAACGACTCCCAAGCGGGCTTGGCATTTGGCCGATGGTTTGCCTTCCGTTTTGCTATATAGCATGAAAAGCTTAAGGCGAGCAGCAGAAATAAATCTACCAATCCTAACCCGAAGCGTAAGCGAGGGACCGAACAAGAATCCCTCACTT
>JAGQOY010000376.1 GCA_020427005.1 Planctomycetales bacterium | reverse complement strand
CTGTCTAAGGTCTGTTGCATTAGATGCTTCGGAATTGCACTCGCGCGTTAATCGTGATTGCCATTTTTCAACTTGCAAATGTTCAACTGGGAGGTACGGAATGTTGCAAGGAATTGTGGACTCATCAATTTCCAGTAACGAGGGCAGACTAAGCAGCGGTATGAAACAGTCAAAATCTATCGGAGCCTCCTCGTCGATTGGAAACCAGCTATCTACAGTAGGTAAATGCTTCAACAACGGCTGGAGGGCACGTTGGCATGCTAAGACTATTCGGCCACCGTCTTTGGATATGTTTCGCAGGAATCGTATGAACTGCAGAACATCTCCGATGCCTTGTTCGGTAAAAACGAGCAAAGATCTGCCATCCAGCCGGGAGCCCTCCCAACGTGGTCGAGGGATAGGTGGATGAGCCACCAAGCCTGTGGAAAATCGCCATTCATATTCAGGCCAACCTAATTGGAATTGCCCTCTTTTGAGCCAAACAAGCGAGCGATTAAAGTGAGCTCTAGCATGTCCAGGTTCGATTTCTATGGCTATGTTGAAATGATGCAATGCACGGTCGAGCTGGTCTAATGCAAAATAGCAGAGACCAAGACCGTTATGCGAGGGAGCTAAATTGAAGCAATGGCGAAGGGCAGTTTGAAGGTGCTCAATTGCACGCTTTGTGTCGTGGCGTTCTGAGCAAACCAGCCCCAACAATTGAAAAGCGCGAGCATTGACTGGTTCGACACGCAATACGCTCTGCCCCAAGCGTTCAGCTTCATTAAGCTGCCCCTGATCAAACAGCTCTTCGGCTTTTTTTAAGGTATTTTTCCAGTCGGTCATTGTGTCCAGTTCTAGTCATTAATGGACAACTCAAAAGTGAATGGGTTGGTTCAAACAACTCGCGTGTAAAGTACGATGATTGGAGCACTCCAGGTCGTTGAATCTGCAGGGAAATCTTTCACAAAATAGTATAGGTTTAGTAGCTAGCGAGCAATTTGAATAACCTCAGTTATTTCAGGTGTCACAACCAACTTCTGTGGTCATGTGGTTGATTTTGGTTAACGTTGAAACTAACATGCCCTTGGCTGCCTTCAAACATGGCTTTAGTGCGACAGTCTATTTGGCCACTCTGTTTTTTTAACAGCACAGCGGCAATTGGTAGCCCACTCGAATTGTCAAATCAGTTTCCGGAATTCATTCCACGTACCTAGTGAATTGACAGAAATTTGCAATATGGAATAGGGGAGTGGTCCAAGTGTGATAACTGTCGCGAGATCAGTTTTCAATCCGGAAAATTTATCTCTAGTGTATGGAGGGGGTTATGTTGTTGCGCCGCTGGGGATGGCGAAATTGGCTTTCAAAGCATTTTGGAATTTTTAGTCGCGATTCCTATGCGTCTGCTCGGAGGCCGTTATCGGCGTTTGAGTTGCTGGAAAGTCGCCGCGTGTTGGCCACGTTAACGGTAACAACTCTTTCCGATTCTGCCGCACATTCGGGCACCAGTCTACGCGATGCCGTTAATGCGGCAAGTTCTGGAGATAACATTCAGTTTGTAAGTACTCTCAGTGGGGCAATCGACGTCAGTCCTGCTAACGGCGGACAGGGCGTAATTAGCATTAACAAGAGTTTGCTGATACAAGTGGCATTTGGCAATTCAATCATCGTTCAGGGCGGTACGACAACCAGCGACTCAAACTCGCAAGTATTCTCGATTAGTACCGGAGTCACCGTGACTCTGGACCATCTGACCATCGCCTACGGTTTTGCTGCGTTGGGTGGTGGAATCGCAAACCAGGGGACATTAACACTATCCAATAGCACTCTCAGTGGCAATTCATCTTCTAGTAAGGGAGGAGGCATTTATAACAAGGGTACGCTGACAATTTCTAATAGTTCAATCCTGGATAATACGGCCTCTGTGAGAGGCGGCGGAATTTTTAACATTGGAAAACTGACTCTATCGAATAGCACCTTGTCCGGAAACTCAGTTGCATCTGACGCAGGGGGTGGGCTATATGACGCAAGCAATCAAACGACAATCACCAACACGAACTTTCTACAGAATACGGCACCGCAAGGTGGCGGTATCTTTGCACTGACTTCCCAAAATATCTCAGGCAGTACTTTTAACGAGAATATTGGTACTAATCATGGAGGTGCTTTGTATCACTACAGTTTTGGTAGTGTAACCATCGCCAATAGCACGTTTACAAATAACACATCTACTTTTGGTGGCGTTATTTACAATTTGGGCGGGACCGCCACCATCAGCAACAGCGTACTTTCTGGAAATACTGCGACGCAAGGTGGTGGCGTTTATAACCGCGGAACTTCAAGTATTACCGGATCTGCGATCACAGGTAATTCTGCTAGTGGAATTGGTGGCGGGATTCATAGCTCGGGTACTCTTTCCTTATTGAATAGTACAGTCGCCAACAATACAGCTGGAAATAATGGTGGAGGACTTTGGAATAATAGCGTTTCAACACTCTTGAACGTCACGCTTGCAGGAAACTCGGCCAGTCAAGGCGGTGGGATTTTTAACATATCCGTTGGCGGATCATTGACGCTTGCCAACACACTGGTTTCAGGCAACTCAGCCGCGAGCGGAATGGAAATTAAAAACAATTTGGGTGCTGTTACTTCCAACGCGCACAATTTGTTCGGTCATAATGGTGAGAATACTTTTCAAGCATTGGATGGTTTTTCACCGGGAGTTAACGACATCAATGCAACCAGTAACGGTACAAATCCCACACCACTTGCCAGTTTGTTGGATCCTGGAGGCTTGCAGGATCATGGTGGCTCGACTCAGACGATTGCTCTATCGACAAATAGTCCTGCGATTGACGCTGGTAATGATACTCTGGCAATCAACGCAGGTTTAACATCGGATCAGCGCGGTGCACCCTTGGTCCGTATCTTCGGAGATCACGTAGATATTGGTGCCTATGAAGCCCACTTTCCGTTGATAGTCGATCAGCCAATCGACGAACAGGATGGCGATTTTTCAGCTGGCGATCTTTCACTTCGCGAAGCAATTCAACTTGCGAACGCCAGTATTGGTGCCGACTTCATAACGTTCGGTCCTGGGTTAATCGGTACGATTTCGCTGGCTGGTTCGGAGTTAACGATAACCGACGACGTTACCATTACTGGGCCCGGGGCTGCCAGTTTGACGATTAGCGGGAACAACCTCAGTCGCATTTTGAATATTTCGGAAAGCACAGCAACTGTCACGATTTCTAATCTGACGATTGCCGGAGGTACAAGCACGAAGGGCGGTGGTATTACGAATCAGGGAAACCTGTACCTCTCGTCTAGCACTTTGTCCGGCAATACTGCCAACAACGGTGGTGGATTGTACAGCTCACCAACTGGTACTGTCACTATTAACAACAGTACTTTGACCGGAAATATTGCGACTGGCTCCGGTGGTGGTGCGATTCTAAACAATGGCTTCCTCTACATCAGCGGATCGACAATTTCCGGCAATACAGCGCCTGTTAAAGGTGGAGGAATATACGAACGAGGTAGTTCGACGATTGATAACACTATTTTTTCGAAC
>JAGQOY010000375.1 GCA_020427005.1 Planctomycetales bacterium | reverse complement strand
GATCGTGTCCGCTCCGAGACTCTCAATTTGCTTTCGAGCCTCTCGACTGATCCCTTCACTTATCGCCAGCAACCAAATCACACTGGCCACGCCAATGAAAATTCCCAAGACAGTCAGCAAAGACCGAAGAGGGTGCAACCAAAGACTCTTGACGCCCAGCTTGAGTGTTCGCAACCACAACATCTTTGCTAGGCCTCTACTTTCTCAGGGCTCGCCATTGGATCACCTGGCAATAACGTAGCGCGGTGAGCCGCTGCCTTGCGACGTTCGGAAGCATTTTGTTCGTCGGATTGAAGCAAACCATCACGCAGACGAACGATTCGTTTGGCTCGTTCGGCCACTTCGTCCTCGTGCGTTACCATGATAATAGTACGGCCTTCGTCATTGAGCTCATCGAATAGAGCCAAGATTTCTGCGGTAGTTTTGGAATCGAGATTACCAGTGGCCTCGTCCGCCAGAATGAAATAGGGATCGTTGACCAAACTACGCGCAATGGCCACACGTTGCTGTTGACCGCCTGACAGCTGATTAGGACGGTGCGAAAGACGATCTGCTAGACCAACCCGTTCTGCCAATTCCATACATCGCTTACGTTCTTTGGGTCCCAACCGTCCTTGGTAATAAAGAGGTACTTGAATATTCTCCACAACGGTCAGTTGCTGAATCAAGTTATAGGATTGAAATACAAATCCAATGCGACGTGAACGAATCTCAGCTAGCTGGTCGTCAGTCATGGTCGCTACATTGTCAGCACCCAATAGCAGTTCACCTGCAGTGGGTTGGTCCAAACATCCGAGCAAGTTGAGGAGCGTGCTTTTTCCAGAGCCGGAAGGCCCCATAATTGCCACGTAATCGCCTTCTGGTACTTCAAAGGAAACTCCCCGTAACGCTCGGACGGTTTCGCCTTTGAGTACATATTCTTTTTTCAAATCTCGGATGGAGCATGCGTGCATTGAGCACTCCGTGTTACTATCACTATTCCGTCACAACCAAAAACCAAATCTGGCCAGCAATGAAACGACTTGGAGGAACAGCGGCCAGCAGTTCTGTTAATTATTTCCGGGGCCACCGAAGCCCCCGCGTCCGCCTCCGCCGCCGGGACCTCCCCCGCCGCCAAAGCCGCCACCACCACCGCCGCCGCCAGGACCACCAGGTCCGCCACCACCTCCACCTTGACGTCGACGCTGTGACATGGCACGGGTGAATTCTGTTTTGTCGATATCTCCATCTCCATTGGTGTCGAAACTAGCGGCAGATTCTTGCATTCTTTCGGGAAGTCCTGCGCGTTCGTCCGAGGAGATTTTTCCGTCACCGTCGGTATCCGCCGAAGTGAACATACGATCGGCAAAGGCCGCGGGATCACCCCCGGGTCCGCCACCACCACCTTGTCCACCTCCGGGACCACCTGGGCCGCGTCCAGACTCCTGTGGAGGCGGCAAGGGTGAATTGGCAATCTCTTCAAGTTTTTCTCGATCGGATACATCTTCAACTTCGGGTAGCTGCAGCAAATCCAAATGGTTACGAGGGTTTAGAGCAACCTGATCCCCAGCGCTTAGGCCTTCCTTGATGGTCACCATTTTATCATTGGTAGCACCAATCTTAATTTCGACTGTTTCCCAAGAATTTTCCCCTTGTTGGCGCAAGCAAAAGTGGTGCCCCTTGAACTCGTAGATTGCGTGTACAGGAACTTGCAAAGCCGCCGGCAACTGCTCGACGAAAATTCGTACTTCCGCAGTCATACCAGATCGAATGGACTCCGGTGGATTCAGGATTTCAACAAATGTTGCGTATTCCTTTACTGCAGAGCTAAAGAAACTTCCAGGTTCGGCGTATTTGTTAACTCGACGAACTCGAGCTAACATTTCCCCTTCTGCCGCGTTAACCCGTACCTTGGCTGGCATGCCGTCCGTGATCAAAGTGATGCGAGATTCATTTACCTTCGCCTTGACTTGCATTTTGGATGGGTCCGGTAGTTTGATGATCGTCTGCCTCTCTCTCACGATGGCTCCTTCTTCTAGAACGAATTCGGAACCCCCGCGACTGCTGTAGGAATTGTTGTATACGACGACACCATCGGCGGGAGACATGATCGTGCACTTGGCGATCTGATCCTCCAATTCTTTCAGCTTGTCAGACTCCTCGGCAGCTACACTCTGGTCAGACGACAATTTGGCCTTGGCCGCTTCAATGTCGCTTTCAAACTGCACCTTATTCTTTTCTTTTGTAAGCTGATCTAGAACTCGTAATCTAGACTGAGCCGACTCAAGCACGTTTCTGGCGTTGTCGACAGCGAATTCTTCAGCTTCAACCTGCAATGCCTTAACCATACCTTTGGCAGCCAACCGCTGGACGCTGTCTAGATTCAATTCCGCCTTGCGAAGCTCCTGCTCTGCAACCGCTATTTCACTCAGGATTGCTTTGCGTTCGGACAAATAGGTACCCTCCAGGTATTCCTGGAGAGCAATCTGTGCAGTTCGGACAATAGCCTCAGAGGAAATAACCTGGGCATCGGCACTTGCGACTGCAATTTTTTGAGTTTTGAATTCGTTTTCTAACGCCGAAAAATCGAGCTCGCAAAGCTTGTCCCCTTTTTTGACGTAACTCCCTTCCTCAATAACCCACAAAACGGGGGTTCCAGATCCTCCACGCGCTTTGACTTCGCAAATAACGTCGATATTGCTGCTACTTTCGATTTCTCCTTGTTCGAGCACAATATGATCGAAGGGAGCATTTATGACTTCGCTCGTCAGAGGCGCATTGAGGGCGGCATCTCCCCCAAAACCACCAAAGCTATAAAAGGCGTACCCACCCCCTGCTAGTATGGCCAGGAGAATGAGTCCTATAACAGCCATTTTCCCCGGACGGTGACCGCAGGCGGCAGGAGAATAGGGATGTCCAGAAAGAAAACGTCGCATCAGGTGGCTCCTGAGAATTAGGCGGGAAAATCGCGGCTAAGGAAGATTCTAATTGGCGTAAAGCAACTCGTCAGCAAAATTTTGGGGCTGACTTAGATCGCCTACGCATCGCGGGGCAGGCAGGACAACAGGCGCGCGATCATACGATGTAGAAATCAACACTGCTTCTAACCCCTTAACATACCGCCAGGTTCCGTAAACTCCAACTGTTTTTTGGTAAACCAAAATACCCCTTTGTGTGTGGCCACTTTTTTCATGCTTCGGTGACCAGACTAGTCCCTGAGTCCTCGATACTCATAGCAGATTCACGACCTCCCCCTCTTCAAGGAATGAGAAAATGGCTAAGTACTATGTTCAAAGCGGAAATATTCGGACAGTGGTCGATGCCCAAGATGCTGAAAAGGCAGCTCTTTGGGTGGTACATCGAGCATTACAGCAAGTCATTCCGGTTTACGAGGATGACGAACTTCCTCCTCAACAAAAGGAAGAAATGGCGGTAGTGAACGGAATCATGGTTCTAGGCAATGACATTCGCATCAGCGAAATCGGCTTTGATCGAGCCGACGCCAATGCAACCGACACATTCGACCTAGTCATTCACTGGCACCAATTGATGATAGCACTCACCCGCCTGCAATCGATGCTCGACTAGCTAGCAGGCTGCTGAAAAAGTAACCC
>JAGQOY010000374.1 GCA_020427005.1 Planctomycetales bacterium | reverse complement strand
ACTGGTCGCAGCCATGTATTTTCGTCAGCATGGGTTTCGAAGGAGTGTACCTGCATGCGACCTGGCTGTGTGAGGAAGGTAGTCGGAATCCGAACGATCCGCAGTACAAGCCTGCGGGATTCTCGATCTTCCATAATGCGGGGTAGTGAGAAGCCGAAATAACCGCAGGACGAGCCTGCGGGATTTGACGCGAGGAACGATGTTCATAACCGGTCGCCGGGTTTGTGGCCGCACTAAAAAGTGGTCAGGCTCGGCGACTCGGCGTTTATGCCATGATTCGCCATCATTATCACAGTTCATGTTCCTCAACGATGAAGGCTGCGGATTTTGAATGATCTATGAACTTACTCTCGTCTTCGAGCAAAGCACCAGCCAACCTCTGCCCCTCAGTTGAATTCATTCCCTCGATCAATGCTTCTTCCGAGTCGAACCAAACCTCCGCTACACCATCAAATTCGGCCAACATGCCCCTCGATTTTCTGAGTCCATTGTTGAGCGGCGAATCTAGTGTGTGTGATTGTACATATCTTATAGCGCCAAGCACGTCAGCATTCTTCATAAAGAAGGGGCCATGCTTATCCAGCCAGTATGTCTTAAATTCGTCCCGGCTCAGGTCGGGGTGGCGAGTTAAGCACATCACGAACTTGATCATTGTGTAACATCCTCATCGGAAAAAGAAAGAGCTGGGGGCGAACGCCAAGCATCAGCGGGCCGGCGCAAAATGCGTTGATTTCTAAACCGACCCGACCGCCGGCTCCGTTGCACATACTCCTGAGCGAAAAGGAGATTTGCCGTGGTTCCTCACGGGTTGTAGTGGTCGCTCACGGAGCCCTAGTGTATCAAATCCAACTGGTCGCAGCCATGTATTTTCGTCAGCATGGGATTCGAAGGAGTGTACCTGCAAGCGATCTCGTTGTCCGCGTTCCAATGGCCTGGCTGTGTGAGGAAGGTAGTCGGAATCCAAACGATCCGCAGTACGAGCCTGCGGGATTCTCGATCTACAATAATGCGCGGTAGTGTGAAGCCGAAATAACCGCAGGACAAGCCTGCGGGATTTGACGCCAGGAACGACGGGCATTCACGCCGTTCCGGAGAGATATGTTTCGCATAGTCAAGCCACCACCGGAACTGGCGTACAATGCGTGGTTCTGGCTTGTTATCTTACAGGTTTTCTTCGTACTCGTACTCAGCATCGCGGTACTCGTACTCGTACTCCTACTCGAATGCGTCTTCGGCGACCGATTGACTTCGTTGGATCAAACGAGTCAACATCGACACGATTCGCTGCGTTCCATTTTGCCGTGAGTATTTGATTGGCCATCGATCATATCACAAACCCGATACACGTCGTGGATCGAAGCGCATTGCAGGGCCGAGCCTCGGGCAATTTCAGCATGAACGTGAGGCACTGGCACGCCATTTGAGTTTTCGACTGTGTCAGCTAGGTGAATTCTCTCGGCCAAATCTACCTGCTTCCTTACTGCATCGTGAATTGACCTCGCAAGTGGCAACGATACGGAAGTGGTCGTGCTTCGTGTTGGCGAGCTCGATTTGCTCATCAGCGAAATGCAGGTCCTTGATTCGCAAGTTGGATGTATCAGACAGTCGCAGGACGCTTGCGTACATCAATTGCGGAACTAGGCGGTCGACCGGGCGAAACGCTTGAAATAGCCTAACCAAGTCTGGCTTGGCAACGACTCGTCGCCGACCTCTCTTAAATTCTCTTGCTCGAAGTGGGTTTCCATCGAGTTCGAGTATTGGTTTTCCCAGCACGCGCCCGAAGAGAGATTTGAACACGGCTTGGTTCTGCGACTTAGGCAATTGTTCGACAAAGAGAAGATGCGGGGGCAGGAGCAATCTGCAAGCACGTGTTCCGTTTTTAACGATTATATGTCGTGATAACGCACTCCAAGTGAGAACTTTAGGCTCGACGAGAGCTACGACCTTTGTCCATGACCTACGATTTCAGGACCCGTCGTGTTATCTGGGAGACAATCGCTGTCACCTGGACGTGGCCTAACGTGGATCCTCTTCATGTTGATTGTACGTCGATACTGGATTGCCTGTCTCGTGATCTGCTTGGTTACACTCCATGCAGTTATCATCGGCTACGTGCGCTCAGAAGCAGCCCGCATCAAGATCGCGGCTAGCAACGAGATTCCAATAGGCGTCTACTATGTTCAATCAGGTGACAAGAACTGGGTTAGTCAACTTCGCATCCACTTGTTAGTTCAACCGGAACGTCGCATAGCGTCCAAGGCAATTATTGAACGGCACCGCTGGTTAATCCATGAAGTTGTAGAGGAAAGATTACGACAAATTGACCCCAGCCTACTTCAAGACGTTGTATTGTTGGAAATCAAAGAACAAATCAAAAACGCCGTAGAAGACGCTCTGCAGGAGCAGGTCATCGATCGGGTCTTGGTAAATGATCGAGTGGAAATTCCTATCCAACGTTTCCAAATGCCTCCTGCCTATGAACTAACTGCCCCAGAAGCAATCTTTACCAGCACACAAGCGGCTACGGATGATAAGGCTGAATCGGAAGTTGCCCCCTAGTCGCGATTCCGCAACTCTGCAGCCGACTTAACAACCGTACGCGATCGAATTCAGCACCCTTGTCATGCTGCATTCATTAATAATCAGTCTCGCAATTGCACAGGCTTGGGCCGACGGCTTGTTCTACTCACCCGCAAGCAGACTCTCGATCAACCCGGCCGGGATCCCGATCGGTAGTACAACTAATTCCCCAAATAATTGAGTCGCCTTCTCACTGACCATTCCAGGTTTGAGAGCCACGAAAGTCAGCGTCGCGTGCGCATGAAAATGAGGCTTGCCCGCTTCGCCAGTTTCCGCATTGACGCCTGTTGGAATATCAATGGCCACCCTTAACCCTTGAGTAACATTGGCCATGGCAATCCAGCTTGCAAATGGCTCTCGGGGATCTCCCGCTGCCCCTGTTCCCAACATGGCATCTAGAATCAGGTCTGCATCTGCTAAGTCAGCGCGGAGCGAATCTGGCGACTGAGAAGTATCACAGATGTGTGGGTTCGAGTGCTTCAAAATTTGCCAATTGGCATGAGCGTCAGACGACATACGTTCTAGCGAACGAGGTAAGTAAACCCTACATTTCGCTCCCCATACCTGCAGGTGCCGGGCAATCGCCAGTCCATCGCCACCATTATTTCCTGCACCACACAATATAACGGCTTTGAACGGACGCCCAAGTCGCTTTCGAAGCCAGTGAACACAGCCTAACGCTGCATTTTCCATCAGAACTAACGAATGCATCTGATACTGCTCGACTGCGCGACGATCGACCTCACGAATCTGTGCCGTAGACATAACATGAGCCGCGATTCGCTCATTGAAACTCAAGCTCTCAGGATTAGGTTCAATCAAATTCTCATCCTTCCATCGATACGAAAACCTTCAATGATTCTTGCTAATTGACCGTGCGAATTGTGAACTCGGATTATCGCTGAATGGGTCGCCCGCGTTTTGGATCTAGGCGAGCGGCAGAAATAAATCTATCAATCCTAACCCGAAGCGTCAGAGCGTCAGCGAGGGACCTAACAAGAATCCCTCACTTACGTTTCGG
>JAGQOY010000373.1 GCA_020427005.1 Planctomycetales bacterium | reverse complement strand
CTTGTTCGTGCGAGTCGCACGGACGTATAGCGTGTGTTTTCAAGGAAATCATTGAGCAAATGTGCGACATAACGCTACTCTTTCGTGAAGTTTGCGTTAGTAGCGAGATCTTGAAAGCTGTTCAAGCAATAATTCTAATTCCAAATCACGTGCCTCACGATCCTCGTCGTAGTCTGACTGCGGCATCGGACCATAAGCGACAAGATCCGAATGGGCTGCGGTCTCATATAGAGGCTCAGCAGCAAGTGATTTTTCTCCCTCCCCCTCTCCCATTCCGCCATGCAGACTGTTGAGATAATTGATAATCAGCAGAGCATCTAATGGTGAAATAATTCCGTCGCCATTCACATCGGGAAGGTGTTCAGGAAAGGGGAATTCTCCGTTCGCGCCATTACCACCAGCTGGAAAAGCCTGAGAGCCATGGGCGTTGAGATAGTTGATAATGATTAACACATCTGCTGGGGTAACTTGACCGTCGCTATTGACGTCAGCAGGATTGCCCGTGTTTTGATAGGGAGAACCACTGCCAACGACACGTAGGACAAAATCAGATGATATGGTCGCCCCAGTCAAAGAAGTAGCGGTAATGCTGATAGGTACTTGCCGATCAGTGAGTTGAGACATCCATATGTCCTCACGAAGCTTGAGCACGCCGCTGGCAACCATAAAGCGGTCATCCGAAACGGAGTATTCGTAATGCTCTCCATCTGGATCGTTCACAGCGAGTGTTCCGATAGTCGCACCGCGAACTCCTTCCGCGATGATACTGGATGTCAGCGTTAATGAAGTTGCTGCTTCATCGCGATTGATAACTTGAATATCAAAAGACCTTGTTGTTTCCAACGTGCCATCAGCTTCGCGAGCAGAAACCGTGATGTTAACACTGGCCTGAGACTCAAAATCAAGGCTCGCATCATCACGTAGTCGTAGCGTCGATCCCTCGACAATAAAGCGAGGGTCGCTAACAGTAAATATATAGTTCTGGATACGATCTGGGTCTATGACCTTCAAATCTCCAACGACAGATCCAGGGGAATTCTCAGCAACTGATGCACTGGACAACTCGATGCCGGTTGGGGGCTCATTGGTATCCACTACAGATAACGTAAGGTCGCGCTGGATCGAATAACCTGGTTCTACCGCGTCAATTGCTGTAAGTCGCAGGACGATAATCGGTTCCGATTCAAAATCGAGCCTACCAGAGGTAAAGTAGAACTTGCCGTTTTGGACTGCAAACCTGGAATCGGAGCTCAAGACCGTATAGGCAGCATCACGATCTGCATCAACGACAGTGACAAATCCCAATTGACTGCCGATAGAAGCGTTTTCGGCAATTCCGGGAATGTCGACCAGCAAATCCTGAGGTAGATCATTGACTGGAGAAACCTGAACTTCCACTACTACTTGAGTAGAATCTTGCCCATCATGCACACTTAGTACAAACGAATCGGTACCTGAGAAATTTGAATCCGGAACGAATATCCAATTGCCGTTTGTCCCCATCTCGATTCTTGTATGTCGAGCCGGTGTCGATACCGTGAACCAAAGTTCATCACCATCGGGGTCTGTCACTCCGAATTCACTTACATCAATCTGTGAATTAACGTCCTCTATCAAAGTGATTCTTGGAGCGGAACCACTGGGTAATTGGTTGTTACGAGAGGGTAAAACGCCAAACCGTATTTCTTCGACTGACTCAGAAACGTGTACAAGACTGGTCGAGCTTGCTGAAAGGTTTGCTTCGTATACACCTCCGGGACCGGATACCAGGGCTTTATCCCCAAATCTGTCCACAGCCAAGTGGGCATCTTTTGCAAGTAGTCTCTCGGGTAACGCGAATCTTCCTTCTGGCATCCATGATTCCGTGTTCCATACGACAAACTCGTTCGTAGTCGAACTAGCCGTAATAAATCGACTGCCTACCGACATGTTGGCCAAGGGAAAACTAGCTTCCGCCAGAGTCGCAGCGGATTCATAGCCACTAGCAGCTTCTTGAAAGATATCGACTCCTCCGCCATCGTAACCTACAGACAAAGTCGCTTTATCGGGTGAGAACTGAATATCGGCTACGGACTTGATTAAGTCAAAATGTTGTGCGGACTGAGTGCCTTGCAAGTCTACGATCGTCAGTTCTGATCCACGGCGGCCTTGCAGGACATATGCCAACATTTCTCCAGAATCGGCGATCGCGAGTTTTGATATTTCTAGCCCATCAAATTGTGATAATTGAACTACGCGAAAACCACCTAGCGAATTTGGTAATAGTCGCGCGATCTGCGAATGATCAACCGTTGCTTGGGAGTTGCGTGTAGAAAGTCTCGCAAATAATCCTGTGTTGGTCGAGTAAATTTCTTCCAACTGCTGGTCGGGAGGAAATTCAGTCAGCGAAACAGGAGTTATTCGCCCCGTTACGGTTTCGAATCGAACCATCTGGCGTCCCGCGTCACCACGTTCGACGATCATGGATTGTTCCGATTCGCCACTTGGTATCCGAGAAAGAATAGGACCCCCAAGCGAAATCGGTTCTAGAGGAGCTACACCGATTCTGCTGGCAAAGCCCAAACGGTCTATTGACCATTTAGGCTGCAAAAGACTATCGACAATCAGGTGAGCACTTGGTTCAGCAGAGATCTGTCGGGTTTGCGGCGCAATGACCGTTGGCTCGATCTGCGTTTGGGAATTAGCAATCAGGCCAACTGCATAATCGCCGGGCTCTAAATCTGCAAAGAATGCGCGCCCTTGATCGTCAGTAATTGCTACCGGTTCACTGTTATCGTGGGTTCCGTTGACATTTAGATCGAGGTACACCAGACGATTGGGGGCTACTTCGTCCACAACAGAATCGAATTGACGGCTATTGTCTTGATCGGCGTAGACAGTGATATTGATTCCGGCCAATAGGCGCCGAGTTTCCAGCGGTTCCAACCACAGCTGGAGGCGACGCAGCTTTGATTTGCGGTCCATGGAACCACGCCCACCCGACTCGCCAGGTTCACGTTTTCTCATGCCCATCGTCCCCCAGAGGCCCATTTGTACGTAACACATGACCCTGGCGGGAAAAAAATGCCGCCTACCGGGTACGTACCGTCTACCCTAGACGGATTTTCGCAGTGTTTCCCCAATGCTTTATCATACCGCAAAAGAGGCGAATTGGTAAAGCAGCTGGCTTGTTAACGAGAGATTTATCTAGCCGCTAAGAGTTGAATTTCACTTAGATTTCCCAGCCGGAACGGTAATCTTCCTTGACGATGGCGGCCGCGGATGGAAGGTCACGCGCTGTACTCGACGCAGCGTCCCAGCTAATTGCTTTGCCAGTTCGCAGGCTGAGTGCACCAAGGAGAGCAAGTTTGGTTAGTCGTGAACCATAGGCGAAATTCGAGCCTGCCGCCCTTTGACCTCGGCACGCGTCAATCCAGTCTTTGGCGTGGTTAGCGACCCGGGCAATTGACTGTGGAGTCTCCTCAAATTTCTGGCGCCGGGAATCATTCAGTATTTGAGGCTCTCCTCCGGCCCCGGGGCAAAACATGGCTCCCTCGGTACCGAGGAATAGAACACCCCGATCTGGCAATGTTTTGCCTGTCGGCCATTCCGATGGACACTCTGGATTCAGGCCCCCATCGTACCATG
>JAGQOY010000372.1 GCA_020427005.1 Planctomycetales bacterium | reverse complement strand
ATGAAATGGGAATATTCGCAGCCTTGACTGCACGAGTCTCCCAATCGTGTCCGAAAAAAATCCTGAGAGCGCAATTCAATGCCTGGGCTAACTTCCGAGACCGATGGCCCCGCTTACTTTCCGCTCGCAGCAGAAACTGCGTTGGTCTGATTCACATCAGCAGCTAACGCGGGCTACTCTGGCTGGTATCGCATGCACGGCAATCAACTCGCCAAAGCGCAGAATTGTCGACGTCCTAGTCGTTTCAGGCACCACCCCATGGAATTGTCGCCAGACCACCTTGGTTGTTGAGCTATCAATGCCAATCAGAACGCGACTTATTCGCGTCGGTACTTCACGAGCATGAGTCCCGCTCCGGATTCAAATGACGCTGGGTAAGAATCGCCAGTGAGCGACGTATTCACCGTGAGTTCATTGCCTTTCAGGGCAAGGATTGCTTTTGCTACTTGCCCGCCCGCGCTCACTGCATCAAATCGAAGTGGTGTAGTTCCCTCGCGGAATTCCAATGTCGAAATAGTGTGCTGTCCACCGACTTCAAGGACAATCTCGTTGCCTGTGATTTCAGCCACGCTGCCTTTCATAGCGTCCATGGGTTGGCCGGAAATACTAGCTTCAATGATGACCCAACGGCCCTGAACTTGTCTCACAATACTACCTTTCCCTTCTGTGTTACTAGTGGAAATCGGCGGCGTTTCCTGGACGTTCAACGCGAGGTTCGATTCCTCAGTGGAATTCGCTCGAGTCGTAGTGGAACCAAATTTCGACGGACTCATTGTTTTGTCCTCTGAACATCCGGCCAACAAAATGCCCAAAATGACACAAGAGGTTACTCTCATATTCGTTGTCTCACTAATTGAAGCGACCGGATCGGAATGCAGCAACGCATACTGAAATTCTCCCAGCCACTTTCTGTTGGATCTGTGATATACCATTCCATTGCAGGTCGATCATCGGGTTCGTAGCCGCTGTCTGGAAGCCAGTTACGATATAGCCACTGCCACGCCCGGTCGAGCAGCTTGATGTCACCTTCGCACAGGACTGAAGCATACAATCCACCGTCGAAACGACGAGTTGCGACTGCGCCTTCTCCAGCGACATCATCGGCAATTCTGAGGCACCAATCGAGTCGGTACTTGTCGACGGGAGTCGTGTCCATATCGTCGTATGACATGCTAAGTAAACGCGAGCTCGAATAAACGCCCTTGCTCCTTCCCCAATCAAGTAGTTGATTCAGTCCATTCAGCACTCGTTCCGGGCTGAACGCGCCGAATACCCTTACGTACGCCAGATTGCTAGCCGAGTGTTGGTCCAGTTGAACGTCGAATTCGTCTGGGTTGCTACTCGTGTCCTGATTTCGAAGAGGATAGTAAATATTCGCGGCGAGTTCTTGACAGATCTTGCTATTTTCACGCAATCGTTCTTCCGAAAACTCGCGAGGGCTGAACCCGAACCACTGTCGGAATGAACGACTAAAGTCCGAAGACGAATCGAACCCGCAATCTAACCCAATATGTGTCAGGGTCCGTCCATCGCCGCGTCGCATCAGACTGATAGCGCGTTCAAGTCGGAGTCGCTTCACAAAAGTGAGAACCGTCTCGCCAACGAAGTTCTTGAATACGCGATGAAAGTGAAACTTTGAGAATTGGCTGATTGTCGCCAAATCTTCGAGCGAATGAGGTTGATCCAGGTGCTTATTGATGTGGTCAATAACCGCGTTTATTCGTTGTTGATAAACTTCGTTGGAGGCTGGCTTCATTGGGTCATAGTATTAGTAGTTGAATTCCAGATGGCTCCATCCGCCACTTGTGCTTCCAGCGTGATCTTTGCACTAGGCGGTCCTCGAACGCTTCCTGCAGCAAGCACAAGTGAACCAGATTACCGCCCGTAGTTTCCGCCTCAAAGGATAATCATAGGGGCGGCCAAAAAGAAGGTCTTTGAAGGCATGAGCAGACAATGATCGGATTGAGAAGGACGCCCAACCACACCCCGATTGAGCGCCTTCCGGCTTACGAAGAGCTGTTCTTCGTCTATCCCACCTATCCCTCGCAAGCTGCAAAACGGAAGAGGCGTTGGTGAGGGCTGAAGGCGCCGCTGTAGCAACTTGACTCGATCATATCGACCGAAGACTCAAATCGACAAGTCATCTGAGCGTAGCCATTGTGTTGCTCCCGACTAGCCTGACGCTGCAGCTGGCGGTTGAGTAACTCATTCCTATAGTCAAAGGTGTTCCGGTCCCGCTTTTTTTAAGGGTGCAGATCGAAGCGATCTAGCTTCATTACTTTTGTCCACGCAGCAACAAAGTCATGGACGAATTTTTCCTCGGCACCGTCAGCCGCGTAGACCTCCGAAATCGCCCGCAGTTGCGAATTCGACCCAAAGACCAGATCTACGGAGCTTGCGGTCCACTTAAGCTGGTTACTCTCTCGGTCCCTGCCCTCGTAAAAGAACTCGCAGATTTGCGACTTATCCCACTGGGTGTCCATGTCCAACAGGTTGACGAAAAAGTCATTGGACAAAGTTCCAGGTCGCTTGGTAAACACACCTAGATCAGCGATTGGTCCCGCGCCCGCATTGGCTCCAAGAACACGCAGGCCACCCACGAGGACCGTCATTTCAGGAGCTGTCAGCGTAAGTAGCTGAGCGCGATCAACCAGCAATTCTTCTGCTGGCCGATCAATCTCGGGAGCATGATAATTGCGAAATCCATCTGACTTGGGTTCAAGGACTGCGAACGAGTTCGCATCTGTCATTTCCTGGTTAGCGTCCGTTCTTCCAGGTGAAAACGGTACCACGACCGAATGACCAGCTTGACGTGCGGCTTGTTCGATGGCTGCGCAACCGCCCAACACGATCAAATCAGCTAATGACACTTTCTTGCCGCTTCTTTGCGTGCCATTGAATCCCAACTGGATCGCTTCCAGCGTCTTGATAACCCTGGCCAATTCTGTAGGCCTGTTCACCGCCCAGTCCTTTTGTGGTGCAAGTCGAATCCGAGCGCCGTTCGCTCCGCCTCGCTTGTCACTGCCACGAAACGTAGCAGCGGACGCCCATGCAGTACGAACGAGTTCCGCAGTTGAGAGTCCTGAACCTAGCACCTTGGACTTGAGAGAGGCGATGTCGGCTGCATCAATCAGTGCATGGTCGACAGCGGGAACCGGATCTTGCCACAACTGAGCTTCCGCTACATCAGGTCCCAACAGTCGCGAAACGGGGCCCATGTCCCGATGCGTCAGTTTGTACCAAGCCTTGGCAAAAGCCAATTGAAACTCATCGGGATGCTCATGGAAACGCCGGGAGATTTTTTCGTAGTCAGGGTCAACCTTTAATGACATGTCGGTGGTGAACATCATCGGGGCATGTGATTTACTTGAGTCGTGGGCATCAGGGACAGTCCCGTCAGCTGCTTTCTCCGACGGCTGCCACTGCCATGCTCCGGCAGGACTCTTTACCAGCTCCCACTCGTAGCCGAATAAGTTGTCAAAATAGCCATTGGACCACTGCGTTGGTGTCGTCGACCAAGCTCCCTCTAAGCCACTGGTAATGGTGTCACCCGCGTTGCCCTTACCGTAACTGTTTTTCCAGCCGAGGCCCTGTTCTACGATGTCAGCTGCTTCTGGTGCTGGACCGACATGGTCCGCGCTAGCAGCTCCATGAGCTTTGCCAAACGTGTGGCCGCCAGCAATCAGAGCTACCGTTTCTTCATCATTCATGGCCATGCGAGCAAAAGTTTCTCGA
>JAGQOY010000371.1 GCA_020427005.1 Planctomycetales bacterium | reverse complement strand
CCCAACTCGCGAATACTCCGGCGGCCACAAGTTCAAGAAGCATGCCTTTGACCTGATCGGCGACATGAACAAGAAGGAGCTCGAGACGGCGACCATCATCGACTCGCATCCAAATGTCAAACGCTGGCTCCGTAACCTTGATCACGAATCACACGGTGGATTTTGGTTGCCGAAATCACCTGGAAAGTTCTTTCCTGACTTCATCGTCGAATTGCTCGATGGAACCATAGTGATCGTCGAATACAAAAACGCGAAGCTGGCATCCAACCCGGATGAGCAGCACAAACGCGATATCGGTGAGCTTTGGGCGCAACGCAGCCCAGACGGCTATCGATTCGCATGGGTGGTTGAAGGAGATTGGGCGTGCCTTTCAAAACAACTAGGAGACTAGTGATTCAAAAAACCATGCACGGTAGGTTCTTGGATAGCAAAGCAATTGAACAAAAACAATCACGGAGGGAGAACTGTAGTGGAAAAACCATATGGGACATACTCGACTCGGGACATTACCACAGTCACGCAAATGGCGTGAGGTTGTTGAATTGATTGCAGTGGGAGCTAATGTCCAACAGGTCGCGAGCTCCACCGTAAATGCAGCCGATTCCGCGTTCAGCTTCGTGAAAGACGATCGCGGCTATCATCAGGCCGTTTGGATACTCACTCAGTTGGGTTTGGCGAGCAGTCACTCAGATCCGCTAGCCTATTTACGGTCGGTCGGCGTTGATATTCCAGCGAACACATCTCTACCGGGTATAGCAGTCGCGATTTCTGCAGCACTATCCAATCTGCCGGATACCCGACATCCCCAGTCTGATCTCGCTGAGCTCGCGCATCGTGCCCTAGTCGACGCGGTGGTTCAGAGACTGGAACCAAAGCTTCAGCAACAATCCTTGTTCAATCTAGACTCCGAGCATGCCCGTCAAGCACTTTTGCAGTTTGGAAGCCAAAAGGAATTTGCAAAGCTCTCGCGCGAATTCTTTTCTCGCCTTACGCAAGAATGCATGAATTACTTCCTCAGCAAGACGCTTGCAACACAATTGGGTGAAGGGCAGCGATTCGTGACTACCAACCAAATGGCACACTTCGAGGAAGCCATGGAGAAACACTGTCGAGAATCTTCGAAGATAGTTGAACAGTTCTCGGATGAGTGGTTCTCGAAACACCGCTTCACCGAGAACAAAAACATCTCGCGGGAGTCCGTGGAAGGATTTGCTTCCTATTCTCTCAAGAAGATTAGAGATGAGCTAAAGGTGAGGGCCAAACGTGATGAGCAATAAAGTGGCTGTAGTTTGCGGCAACGCTAAGGTGAGCGATTTCGTTACTGCTGACTGCGATAGCGCGATTCGCCTACATCAGTATGGCCTTGAAGATGACTTTAGAGTCACTCTCGGAATCGAGGGTCTGCGTGGTTCAATGTACAAGGACGTTCCCACCCGCCTTCACGATTTTCTCGACATCGCAACCTATGTTTACATCGCAGACCAATGCGTAAAGAGAGGTGTCAATGAAGTTGAAACTTTTGGCACCACGTGGCATCGTCGTTTCAAATTCGTGGTCCCCGTGAAGGATTTGGAGTTTTGGGATTCGGAGGCTACGAAAGCAACGCTTCAGGATTGCCTTTCGTTTCTATCAGACGATACGTACGAGTTTGTTTTCACACGAGTTACTGACCGCCCTCTGTTTCAGGCATTTCTGAATAACCTGAATGATGGTGGCGAGCTTTTCGGTTCTCCTGACCAAGTGATGCTCTACTCGGGAGGACTTGATTCTCTTGCTGGAGTGATTGACGAAGCGGTCAATCAGAAGCGAAGGGTGCTTTTGGTCAACCATCGTTCGACACAGAAGATAGACAAGAAATACGCTGTATTGGCGGCACAGCTTGAGGCAAAGTGCGAGTCCAATCCTCCGCAGCACATGAGAGTTACTGTCCACAAGAAGAAGTGGATGAATGCGGAGTATACGCAGCGAGCACGATCTTTTCTTTACGCCGCTCTGGCTGGCGTAGTTGCCAAACAGATTGGACATACTTCAATTCGCTTTTACGAAAATGGAGTCATTAGCCTCAATTTGCCCATTTCTGCTGAAGTGGTTGGCGGAAAAGCAACACGAACCACCCACCCTCGCGTACTACACAGTTTTTCGCAGTTGTTGTCGTTAATTACCGGCACAAACTTTGTTGTAGAGAACCCTTTTGATTGGCGCACGAAAACGGAAGTTGTCGACCTCATTGTGAAGTCAGGTTGCCAAGACTTAGTCAAGCACTCCATCAGTTGTACACATACGTGGGAAATGACTAATGATCATTCTCACTGTGGGACTTGTTCGCAATGCATTGATCGACGGTTTGCGATCATTGCCGCGAAGGCAGAACAGTTCGATGAACTTTCGAACTACAAGGTTGATGTGTTCACACAGTCACGATCAACAGAGCAGAAGGTCGGAGCTGATAAGACGCTATATGCAAGCTACATCGAGCGATCAAATCAAGTCAGGAAGATTGAGACGGTAGCCCACCTTATTCGCAAGTACCCAGAGCTCACCAGGGCTATTCCGTTTATAAGAGGTGACGCTGGCGCGGTTGCTCAGCGATGTTTTGACCTTTACAAAAAGCATGCGGCGGATGTCAATTCTGTCGTAGATGAAAAGCTTGCAGAGTACAAGGTCGCAATTCGAGAGCGAATCATCGCGGTAGACTCAATGCTTAGGATCGTATACGAGTCGAATCTTCCAACCTCGTTTTCACTTAACGACAATGATGGTGGAAAACTGGCTCCCTACGCATTCCGAAAGCAGGGGTATTCTTGGCGGTTTCGTTTCGCCGATGGTGAAGATGTCCATTTGTTTCCAGCTGTAGGGGCCAGTTACCTACATCAATTGCTCCTATCTCCGGGAACGCCTCGTTCGATTATCGAGATTGTTTGTGGAGTATGTTTGTCCGAGTGTGGCGAGTACTTTGAGGCGAAAGAAGCTATGGATTCTGGACTCAGTCTCGGGCCGAATCCTTTATTCAAAGCCGTTGACAAAGTTTCTGACTGGACGGCGCTTGGCGAGTACAAACGACAATTGATCGATCTGCGTAATGACCAAGAAAGGGCTCGCGAAGAAAACGACTCGGTAAAGTTGCAACAGTGCGAAGACGACATCGTTTTCATCGCAGGAAAAATCAGGGAAGCTATGGGAGTGGGTGGCAAGTTGAAGTCTGTTGCAGACAAACGCAAAAATGTCCGGGATGCGTTTCGGAACAACATCAACAGGTTTATCGAGAAGCAAATTGAGCCATCCAGTCCATCCTGCGCTTCGCACCTTAGAACGAGCTTGCAGTTTGGCATGATGAGCGTTTATCAACCTGTTGACCCGATAGTTTGGGACCTGAGGCCATTCGGTTCGAGCGATTAATTTCCGCTTTTTTCAAAGGCTACTCGTTAAGTAGCTTCTGCTACTCGGTTTGTCGCCCCAACAACTCCTGAGCGGTGTCCCAATTTGTGCAATCGTTTGTTGTGCAGGGCCCGTAACTCGCTATCTCAGAGGAGTTTAGGTCAATGGTAAAGAGGTTTATTCACTTGTCGCCTGCCCGGCAAAGGCTAATTCGGCTTCTGCAAAACACGAACTTCGGCAAGATCGAGTCGCTCACCTTTAAGGGGGGTGAGCCCATTTTAGAGAAGTCAGTTCGCCGACTAAGAGAGGTCAAGTTTGGCTCGGAAAATTGCTCGCGAGCCGAGGATTGTCTGGATGATTTTGAACTTAAG
>JAGQOY010000370.1 GCA_020427005.1 Planctomycetales bacterium | reverse complement strand
AAGCGCAGGTTTGCGATCGTCAGCAGTACTAACGCTCGATTTGAAGATTGGATGTTCCCAACTGAAGTCGAATACGAGGCCAGTAAGCAAGATTTGATTGAAACAACATTGGATGCGTTAGAGAAATATGTACCAGATATTCGAAACAAGATTGACCATGTCGAAGTGGCTACTCCACGCACCTTCCAGCATTACACTAAGCATCTGAGCGGTGCTAGTTTTGGAACGAAATTCGAGGGATTGGCGGTCAGTCGAAACTTACCAGATCAAATTCGCGGATTGTATCATGCCGGTAGCGTCGGCATCATCATGTCCGGCTGGTTGGGAGCCATAAATTATGGAGTTATTGTTGCCAACGATGTTGACCAGAGACTCTTATCTGGTCGCGTAAGCCCACCGCCCCAACCAAATTTGGCTTAAGACTGGTTTTGTTTGGCTGAGGCAGGTAAGAACTTGTCGGAGGCGCATTGCTATTGAGAATTCTCGAAGAAGCTACGAGTGAGGAAGGCTTGCATGTCGGATTTAACCATTGAGAGTTTGCTGCCTCATCGTCCCCCTATGTTGTTGGTGGATGAGATCGTAGAAAAAACGGAGAAGACAATTCACTGTCGCAAGGTCTTCGCAGAGCATGATTTCTTTGTGCAGGGACATTTTCCCAATTTTCCGCTAGTTCCTGGTGTCATACTTTGCGAGTGTGCTCTTCAGGCTGGCGCCATGTTAGTGTCCTCCCTTTCCATTAACGGTGTAAAGGGCGTGCCCGTTGTGACCCGGTTGGATGCCGTAAAATTCAAACGCATGGTTCGGCCAGGTGAGGTAGTTGACATCCATGTAACCCTCTCGGACGCTTTGTCTAATGCGTTTTTTATGACCGCGAGAGTAACCGTGGATGGTAAGATGGCAACACGCCTGGAATTTGCCTGCACTTTTGCAAACGTCTCTGAGATCTAGTCAGAGAGAACACAAATCTAGTTTTTAATCAGGCGCTGCGATATGGATTTTCTTCAGCTGCAAGGGAAACGCATTCTCGTCATGGGAGTGGCCAATAAAAAAAGCGTGGCCTATCGTATCGCTAAGTTACTGGAAGAGGCTGGAGCAGAGGTCCTCTATGTAGTCAGGAGTCAGGAACGGCGCGAACAGTTAGAAAAGCTTTTGGCCGAGAGAAAAATCTATGTTTGTGACGTCGAACACCAAGAGGAAATTGACTGCCTGGCCTCACAGTTAAAATCTGACTTGGGCAGGATCTATGGGATGGTCCACTCCATCGCGTTTGCGGACTATAGTGACGGAATTCTTCCATTCCATCAAACGAAACGCCAACAGTTTTTGCAAGCCGTCGATATTAGTTGTTTTTCCTTAATGTCCGTTGCCGGTGCCTTGGCTGATCTGTTGGATCGCGACGGAGCGGTTGTCACTATTGGAATCTCAACTACAACCATGGCCAGTGAAAGCTACGGATTTATGGCGCCGGTTAAAGCCGCATTAAGCTCCTCGCTTGCGTTTTTGACTAAGTCCTTCAGCAAGTTTAGCGAAGTCCGCTTCAATGCAGTTGCGGCAGGTCTTTTGAAAACCAGCGCCTCCGCCGGCATACCGGGCTATGTCGATGCATATCTATATGCAGAGCGAGTCATTCCTCGAAAACGGGCTCTGTCAACAGACGAAGTTGCTTCTACTGCTGTGTTTCTGCTTAGTCCTCGTGCTAGCGGTATCACGGGGCAATCAATTGTCGTAGACGCCGGCATGGCCATCAATTACTTTGATCGCGACTTGATCGAGGATGCCATGCGTCCACCTGCCAAGTGAGATAATTTGGTTTGAAGGGGAACTATTTGCCGTGGTCGAAAAGTTCGCCGATCGAGTGGCCTTCATCTTCTTCGGCCTCTCTTCCTCGAGCTCCTTCGATGACAACTAAAGGATCGATACTGATCCATGTTGCTCCCCGTCCCACCAGTGATGTAACGACGTGTCCCGCTTGCACCAACCAAATAACGGCCCCCGTACCAATAGCGGTGGTTACTGTAGGGGCAACTCGAGATAGCCAATCCCTGTCTTGCAATTCGCTGTTGGATTCAATCATGCGTTTGAAATTTGGTCCGACGAAGCGCAGGTCGTTTGTGATGACTGGCCCTCGGTGCCCTGAGTAGCTTTCGCGAAAAGAATCTATCGAGCTCGAATCGGTTACTTGCCAGGCAAGAGCCAAGTTTTGCACATAGAACACGCTTCCCAAGGCTACGTCAGCAGTTGCCAAGGCGGCAGCTTTCTGAGGCGAAACGTCGTCCGATCGAATTGCCTGTGTTTGGGAATTGCCCAGGAGAACTTGAATTGCCTCTAGGCTGGCGTCCGAAACCGGAGAAGGAGCTACGAAAGTAGGTGCCGACGCTTCGTTGCTCCCACTGCCCGTGTCTGATCCGGAAGACTCGCCAACTCCTCCGCCGGATCCACCGCCGGTCGGAGGTGGGAGATTTATGGGTCGATTGACCACAACCTGCACGACTAACTGCGATGACAAGCTTCCGTCGGAAAACTCCAATTCGAAAGATGTGGTCCCTTCGAAAAGATTTATGGGAGAATAAGTCAGTGTGCCATTAGATTGTAAATTCACTGTTCCGCTGCTAGGTTGTCCGACAAGTGAAATCGTCAATGGATCCAATTCGGGATCGTCCACGTAGTTGAATGCGCCAGGCGCATTGAACGTGATCGGAGTTATGTAGTCCGTAACGATCGTCCAGGGGCTGATTACCGGTGTTTCATTAGTGTTCAATAAGCTAATTGTGAATGCCTGGGTCGCAAACGAAGTATCTTGACTGGTCGCGCGAACGATGATTACGTATGCATGAGCAGTCTCGTAGTCCAGACTTCCGTTGACCGTGACTAGACCCGTGAAGGCATCGATTGCAAAGCGGCCGCCAGCCGTGTCATCCAGAGAATAGCTGACTGTGGCGGTGCCGTCCCCATCAGCGGCGAAAGCCACAATTCCTACGGTTGTCCCATTCTGGCTGTTCTCGAGTACAGTGTCAGCAGCTGCGTTGGTGTCACTGATGGTTGTTATGCTGAACTCGTTAACATCTGTTACTAAGATAGTGAAGGATTGTGTCGCGGCGGAGGTGTCCAGGCTAGTAGCCCGCACGACAATCGTGTGTGACGTGGCAGCTTCGAAATCCAAGGCACTGTTGACGGTCACAACGCCAGAATTGCTATCGATTCTAAAAAGGCCATGGGCATCATCGTCAAGTGAGTAAGTGACCGCGCTTGTGGTGGCATCTGCATCGAACGCAAAGATTGTGATTCCAACCGCTGTGCCAATAGGGGCGTCCTCGGCAATGATGTTGGCCGACCCGTCTGTGTCTATCGGAATAGTGACGGAGAATTCATTCAGATCCACGACCGCAATTGCCAGAACGTTCTGGAAGGTCAGACCAGCCAAGTCGGTGACTTTTACGGTGACCGAATGAGTGGTGTTAACTTCGTAATCGAGCAAAGAACTGTTGGCCACACTGACTTCGCCGGAAAAAGGATCTACTGCAAATCGGCCTCCAGCGTCATCCACTAGTTCGTACGCTAGCATGTCGGTGGCATCGCTGTCCAATCCGTTCACAATACCGGCACTCGTTCCGTTTGCTGCATTTTCGAGGATCGTCAGACCAGTCGTTGTGATGTCATTAGGATTGTCGTTGGCGCCTTGAATAGTAATCGTGATTTGTGCAGTCGATGGGGCACTACTTCCGTCTTCAATTGTGTAAGTGAAAACATCGGTCAGAGTCTCTCCAAGCGTTCGTAGC
>JAGQOY010000369.1 GCA_020427005.1 Planctomycetales bacterium | reverse complement strand
AAATATGGACCCGAATATGCTCTCTCATGGATATTGCGGTTGGATCTTCAAGCTCCTCGTTCTGATCGCCTGTGCCGCTGGTGGAATGAGTATTTTCAAACTCGCAGGCCCTCATCAGCCATCAACAACAACCTCATCGGAGCAGATGATCGATACCGGTAGTAGTTGGCGACCAGAAGTGGAAATCCTGTATCCTACGCAGTTTTATGAGAGCCTAGACTCTGCCGCCAAAAGGATCAACTCTTATGTTCAAAGGCGCCTTGAGAGCGAGCATCTCGCGGCATCTGACCTAAGTTTGTTACTTTTGCTCCACGGTGCCGGATTAAGCGACACGCAAAAGTACAGAATGACGACAAGTATCCAACAACACTGGAATTCCTGCAGACGCGCAAATGGATTCCATGGGCTACAGACAATTCATGTTGAGGTAAAGAACTGCACTTCCGAAGAGCTGGCTCTGCAGCCAACAACGACAATAGAATTGGAACCATCCTCTCAGTTCAAACACCAACCAATTCTCGCAATCGCACACCACATATCGCCGATAGACGTAAGCCCGGTTGCGTCCAAGAGTCCAATTTCAAAAAAGCCTCACGCGATTCGATTAGAACTCGCTTGGTTGGGAAAAAATTCCTTGCCGAGCGACGATGATTGCTTGGAGGTTATCCAAATTTGCGAGCGACCTTGGTTGATGGAGTGGGAATATTTTCGTGAACAGTCTGGCAACCCCGATTTACTGCGAATACGTGCCGAAAGCTCAGCTGAAGCGGACCAGATCTTGGCACAACAAGTTTTGAATTCCTGGAAAAACAGACCTCAAGGCTTTCAGAAATTTACGTGGATTGGTAGCGAGGATCTCTCAGACTTCCCTCTATTGGCTTCCTGGATCAAAGATGCAAATGTTATTCAAGACCGATGGAATCAAGATTTCCATTTGAAAATGGACGATGGCACGAATCTAGCAGCAATAACACGCACAGCCTTACTGTGCGATCTCCAACCGTCGGTTCTCAAGCCAATTTTGGATCGAATGGACGTTATCCACCGGCGACACCAAGATCGCTGGCTGAGCGGCATGGGATTGATTGCTTGTAGCGCCATCCTCATGACGATACTTAGTTTGCTTCTCGATGCATGGACCCTCGGCTATTACACATGGACCATTCGAGTATGTAGTACGATAGCAACGATCGGGATGGGCGTCATAGGAGCTTACCACATGGGATCGTTTTAGCGCATGTTGCATTTGAACCAGGCTGATCAGTACTTGCTAGCGAAAATCCGAACTGGCGATGAGGACAGTTGGCAACAAGTCGTTGACCGATTTCAGGGGAGACTACTCGCTTTCGCCCGACGTCAATTGCAGTCCCCACACGAAGCAGAAGATCTTGTTCAAGATACATTCTTAGGTTTACTCAAAAACCTCGAGACTTGCGAGTTCTGGTCAAGTCTCGAAACTTGTTTGTTCACAATCCTGAGACGCCGCTTGATTGACCATTTCCGCAAGACAGGACGCCATCAAGTAGTCAATATGTGTTCCTTGCAGGCCCATGGCTCAGCTGAGGGTGAATTGCTCCATGGTGAACTAGTCGATAATGATGACTGTTCGCCCAGTCAGTACGCAGAACAATCTGAACTTCGCAGCTTGGCGGAAGAGAGATTGTGGACGGCCCTACGCGCAACCGTCGAACTCCTACAGCACGATCTACAGTTTCAGGAACTGCAAATTCTGGAATTGATTTTCTACGCTCAGTGGCGAAACAAGGACATCGCCAGACTGTTGAATTGTGATGAAAAACAAATCGCACTACTCAAACATCGTTGGATCAGGCGTCTAGCTCAGCTCCTCAGTCCTAATGAACAGCCAGAATCGGCCAAGGCGCAAGCAAGCTTACCCGATGAATCCAGCCTGTCACGCATTTGGGAAGCCCACCGACCAAGTTGCCTCAAGCGGACAACACTAGGCAAGCAATCCCTTGGTTTGCTACCCAAAAGCTGGAGTGACTACATCAACTTTCATGTTTCCACGTTGGGATGTCTAGCTTGCCAAGCTAATTTGCTGGACATGCAAAATGAAGTGTTGCAACCTTCGCCTCACGATAGTTTGCGAAACCGCATCATGCAAAGTTCGATAGGTTTCTTCCGCCCTACATGAAAATGGCGATCGGCGAGCTATTCCATTATGGCGGGTGAAAACCACGGTTCACCGCGACAACACCTTTGGGCCAAATCGCCAAGCGATTCTGCTAGATCAATCTCAGCCAATCGTGCCGCTAGCTGACGCTGCAGCCAAGTGGCCTCGGATCTTAACAACTCGCTACCAGCAGAAGCACTTTCCTGAGGTTGACCGTCGCCAATTTCAGCCAACTTTTTCAATTGTTCCACACGCGTCCGCCAACTGGCCATGATATCGGCAGCAATATCGATTCGAGCATACGCCAATTCCAGTTTCGAGCAACGTTCTCGAACCTCTTGCTCGATGGACTTTTGCTGAGCAGAGAACAAAAAGGAAAGCTCTTGAGACATTCCGCGTGCCATTTGACTTTGATCCGTCTTACACAGAAGCGACCTCAGAGCAGAAAGCTGAGGTATTGGCATGCCCCATCCTCCCACTGCCGCGGACAATGATTGAGCAAATATAGGCGCCGAATCGGTAGAAATATGTTGCCGCAAAGGGTACCAGGCTCTCAAATCTGCGCGCTGCTGCATCGCAATGCGAACGCAAGCGTCAACGTTCACTGAAATGCCTCTGACTTCTAGGCTTTCCTGTGGGCCCTGCGTGGCTGAATAATCGAGCTCGGTAAGCTGCTCAATCAAAGACTGTAATTGGTAGTCTTCTGAAACCAATTGCAGTAATTGCTCGTCACACTGCAGTTGCTCTCGCTCAAATGATGAAAGATCAATTGAGCTAGTCGCCCCTTTGGACTTGAGAGACACCTGGCGCTGCGTTTCGAAATCGATGGCCTGCTTTACGTTCTTGAGGTGTGCGATTTGCAAGCCAATTGCGATCTTGGAGTAGTAAGCACGAAGCGCACTGGCTGCAGCCAGATCTTCTTGGCGCGCGGCCTGCAAACGCAAAAAAGCGGCAACGGCGGCAGCACCCACTCGTTGGCAAGTTTCGGCGCGACAAAATGCACGTTCTATCGTCTGGGCTCGAGTTCGGAGTGTTTTACTAGGTATCCAATTTTCAGCTGCGCGACAGGCCAAAGCGCGACCATCAAGACTTTTCGGTTCGTCATCGTACAGAATCTGATCCGAAGGCGAGAAACTACGGATACCAGACTGCCAAGATGTATTTACCGTGGAATCTGAAGAAATGTGCCGGATGCGATAGCCTGAGACTTGAGCCGGAAGTGAGCAAGCATTCAACAAAATAATAGTCAAAGCACCAGTAGCCGAGCGTGCCCAAGTGCTAAAAATGCGTGATCGCAACCTATTGCACCAACCATGCCTGCGTGATTGGTAATCTAAACGCATCGTTTTGCGTCCCAAAGCATGTGATCGCGAATGCGCGAAAGCAAATACAAGGATTGGATTGATAGAAATGAATGAAACTACGAGAGCATTTCGTCGGTTCCTACCATTTGTTAGGGTTACATCGAACCGCGCCCCCAATCAACTAGAGTTTCGGACTCGCCCAACGGCTTATACGAAATTTGGCGAATGGCGCAGTTAGGAAAAATCTAACACTTAGAGAAGGTCTACCAAAATCTCTTGCGGCTAATGGCTTTCAGACTAGCAGGGTGATGAAAAAGTCGATTTGCAAAATCTTGAGGACGATTAGTAACCCGAAGCGTCAGAG
>JAGQOY010000036.1:10872-42993 GCA_020427005.1 Planctomycetales bacterium | reverse complement strand
CATGCAATTGCCCACGCTTTCTTTGTTCACCGGTGGCGACCTACAGCCCAAGCCGCCGACTCCCACACAAGGCCTATTGGAAGAAATTGCTTCCGCGAGTTCTCGTTTGGAAACTGCTTCGCCACAGGAGATCTTGGCTTGGGCCGCTTCACGGTTTGCACCCAAGTTCACGATGGCAACAGCTTTTGGCCCAGAGGGTATGTGCATCATCCATATGTTGGCTGAAACCGCACCCGATACCCCAGTTTTCAATCTTGACACTGGCTATCAGTTTCCAGAAACATTGGAGCTGCGTGATAAGGTATTACGGCGTTATGGCATCGCTGTGGAATTGAAAAGTCCTGATTTGACGGTGGAACAATATGAGAAACTCAATGGTGGTCCTGTCTACAAGACGGATCCCAACCGCTGTTGTAAAGAACGAAAACTAGATGTTCTTACCAAAGCTGCGCAGGGTTTTGACGCCTGGGCAAGCGCCATTCGGCGGGATCAAAGTCCTGATCGCTCAGTTGCGCCGATCGTTGGCTGGGATAAGAAATTTGGATTGGTGAAAGTTAGTCCGCTTGCTAATTGGACGAAAAAAGATGTCTGGGGTCTGATAACGAAGTATGATATTCCATATAACCCCTTGCATGATCAGGGATATACGAGCATTGGATGCTGGCCTTGCACAAGAAGTATTTTGCCAGGTGAAGATGAACGTGCAGGGCGATGGAGTGGATTCCAAAAGAAAGAATGTGGTCTCCACTCCCAATGATGTATTCTAGTTTTGACATAATTGCAATTGACTAGCTTGTGCTTTTGAATTCATCGGAGCATTCCAATGCAACTTCCCATAAAAGCACACTATGCCACAGTTGCCATGCTGGCGCTCGCCAAAGAATTCAATGCAGGTGATTTGGTCTCTGCCAAATCGATTTCGATTGAGTACGGGATTCCCAACCAATTCTTGGTTCAGATCTTACAGCAATTGCGTTCCGCGGGGTTGGTCAGCAGTTCCAGAGGTCCGAATGGAGGCTTCAAGTTGGATAAACCTCCACATTGTATTGTCATCGCAGATATCCTGGACGTTATTTGCCCCACATCTCCGAATCTTCCTGATGGGACCTGCTCAAACTTGTTGAACGAAGTTGTACACGACGTTTGGCGATCCCTCGAGACTCTCCAACAGGATTTTCTCAAGGGTCAGACTCTAGATGACCTACTTCTCCGGATGCAAAACTCGGCTCAGCCCATGTTTTTCATTTGATCGCGGTAACAGGCCCTTGGGTGGCCTGAAAAAAACTCGCCGATTGAACTCGTTTGACCCGCAGCCCCCCGGCGCCACTTTACACCTTGCGGACATGACGATTTAGTTTGACCCGCAGCCGAAGGCGCAGGTGGTTCGTCTTAGGTGCCATAGATGCAGGGCGGTTCGTTTTGGCCGCCGCACGGATCCAGAAATTAAACCACACAACCGCGACCGTTTTTTGAGCTGGATCGCAATTCCCCTTTGTCGAGGGAAGATGGAAAGGATGGTACACTTAAATTTAGTAACGTGAGTCCTCCCAGGCAAATTTTGTTCACTGGGGCCGAGCAAAGTTCTACAATAGGGCTTTAACTCGCTGGGATCCTACCCTCGAGCGACAGCGAGGGCAGGGCCACTCCTGATCAGCTTGAATGAATGCGCAGCACTTAGGTTTTCTAGCGATCACTTTTCTGGGCTACAATATCGAATGAATGATCCTGACTCGAATTCCTCAGTCTCACATCTGCTTCAGCCGGGAGATCATATCGGTGCTTACCGTATCGAACGACACCTCGGACGCGGAGGGATGGCGGACGTATATTACGCCGTCCATGAGGAATTGCTTCGTCCGTCCGCAATCAAGGTCCTTCGACCTTCCTTGGCCTCCGACGAGATTCATCTGCAGCGATTTCTTCAAGAAGCTAGGGCTGCCGCCTCTCTCATCCATCCCAATATTGTTCAGGTTTATGACGTCGGGCAGGATAATGATCGTCGGTACATAGCCCAAGAGTACATTCCTGGAGCCAACCTTCGCCAATACCTAACTCACGGCAAAGAGGCCTACCAAGAAAACTCTACACTCCCTCTGGATCGCCAATCGGGTAGTTCTGGCGGAGCCGATATGCCTGTCGGAAAACGCCCCTCACAAGCCGACCGACAACTGGAGATCCCAGAGACATTGAGTATTGTATTGCAGGTCTTGGCGGCACTGAATAAATCGGCTTCCAGTGGCATTGTTCATCGAGACATCAAGCCCGAGAACATTATGCTTACCAAAGAAGGAGACGTTAAAGTCGCTGACTTTGGTCTTGCGAGAGTGTTATTGAGTGATGATCCGCAACTCACTCGCGCTGGTACGACGCTCGGTACGCCCATGTACATGAGCCCTGAACAGATCCAAGATGGTTTGGTGGATGTCAGAAGTGATTTGTATTCGCTCGGAGTGACCATTTACCATATGCTTTCTGGACGACCGCCGTTTACAGGCGAAACGCCCTTGGCACTGGCGATGCAGCATGTTCAGGCTCAAGTGCCTGATATTCAACAGTATCGCTCCGACCTACCAGAAACAATTAAGAAGTTGGTTGAAGTCCTCCTGAAAAAAAACCCTAGCGACCGCTTCAGCGATCCCAACGCAGTGCTGGACTTCTTAAAGCAACATCGTTTAGGAGATCTTGCTGATTACTGGCCAGATCAAACGGTCCCTCTTCCCGGCATTTATCAGATTTCATCTGCCGGCCCATCTCATGCAACTCTCGCGTTACAGCGACGAATTAACAATCGACTTGCAGTTCGCAGGCGCCAATGGCTAACGCTTGCTATGGCGATGCTACTGGCTATCGGAATGTTCGCGGCCGGTGCGTGGGCTTTTCTGCCTACATTGGACCTGCTGGAATTAGATGTTGACAGCAACATTGACATACCGATTGAATCAACCGCTGCACAACAATACTTGTCAATATTGCTTGGCCCCGCTGATCCTGAAACAATGGAGCAGCGGTGGGAGTCCATACCTGCCAACTTTTCTGCCAGTTCGGAGCAGAATCGACTATATTTTGGATTTGCTTGGCTTCAATCCGCTCGAACGCTCAAGAAAACAGGCGCCTACGAAGAAGCTCTATCAAAAATACATCTGATCTTGCATCATGAACCCAAAATGGAGGACTTGCTGTTAACCGCGGCTTGGATTGAAAAAGCCTGTATTCAGCAAGCCAACAATGATAAAGCTTCAGAAGAGTCTTTAAGGGAAGCAAAACAATTAAATGATCAATTGACCAATTCTGATGCCAAACAAATCGATCATTTGTTAAATAGCAATAGCATCCCCGCCTCGATTCGAGACCGTTGGCAAGAACTCTAGCAAGGTGATGAAAAAGTCGAATTTGCAAAATCTTGTGGACGATTAGTAACCCAAAGCGTCGCGAGGGGCTGGGCACATTTCCTCGCTGACGCTTCGAGTTACTTTTTCAGCAGCCTGCTAATTCGAGTCGCACAGACTTACAGCCTGTGTTATCCAGGAATGTCATTGATCAAACGGGCGAAAAAACACTGCTCTTTTGTGAAGTTTGCTCTAGTATCGCCACCACAGTACTAACTCTTCATAGAATGTGCACGCCTTCATTGCGTTCGTCTTACAATCTTAGACGATCATCGTCAACGCAGAGACCAATCGCTCTATGTCGTCGCAATTGTTGTATGCGTGAGTACTTACGCGCAATTTTCCGCTGCGTACGCTGCAAACTATCCCATGTTGCAAACAGTGCTTGCGTGCTGACATTGAATTAGCGTCGAGATTGCCCTGCCACCGAGAGTGAGAAACCCCCACGATGCCACTTCGATGTTTGGACTCCACGGGTAATGAAACTTCAAAACCAACGCCCCGGAGACGCTCGGCTATTTCAGCAACATTTTCCAGTATGCAATCACCGATCGCTGCCACCGAATTGGCTTCGAATACACCGAGCAGCGTGGATAGGCTGGCCCCCAATCCGATCAGTCCCGCCATGTTGTAAGAACCACCTTCAAACCGAGCCATCGTGTTTTTTAAATGGCATGAATTTGGATCAAACGAGCCCGCCGCGAGACTATTCCATCCGACGCCTATCGGCTGAAGCCGCTCCAAGTGTTTCTTCTTGACATACAATAATCCTGCCCCCTCCGGTCCCAACATCCACTTGTGCCCATCGGCTGCCAGAAAGTCCACGTCGCATGATTTGACGTTTAAAGGAAACGCTCCCAATCCCTGAATCGCATCCAATACGAGCAGACAACCTCGACCATGAATGAAGTTGGCAAATTGCGAAACATCGATGCGATAGCCAGATGCAAAGCCAACCCAGCTAAGCGAAACTAGCCTTGTTTTCGAATCCATGACTGCTTCCAAATCCTCAATCCTCAATTCCCCATTAGAAGGCACGGAGAACGTACGGTGCTCTACGCCCCGGCGCTCAAGATTTCGCCATGGCAACAGATTTGATGGGAATTCATTCTCTGGCGTTACCACGTTGTCGCCGGGTTGCCAGGGAAAACTCTCTGCGACAATCGAGAGTCCTGAGGTTGTGTTACTTACTAGCGCAATCTCCGAAGGATCGGCTGTAATCAGTTGTGCAATTCGCTCGCGAAGCTCTGAAAGCTGTTTTGCCCACTTGAGCCAATGCATATCGCCTGACTCGGCAAGCTCATGGACGTATTCCACCATGGCTTCATGAGTTCGCACTGGAATCGGAGCAACTGCCGCATGGTCAAAGTACGCCAAGGAATGAGAAACCGTCATTTGATCCCGAAGCGCGTTTCGAACTTCCTTCATTTTCAACCTTGCACAGTACTGTCGTGCCTTTGCAAACCACGTGAATCACGTGAAGCTTAATTCCATAAATTCATGCTCAATGAACTTCCACAAAGGGGGTATTTTGAGCGCGTTTTGATTCTATTCAGCAAGTGGAAGCCGTTTCTGCCCAATATCTGCTTGCGGCTCAATCTTAAGCAAACCTATATTTACTTGCCAATTCAACTTGGTATTTTAATGACACAAGAACCAGTGGTCTGGTCAAGGAGATAGGGACGAAAATATCGAATTTGCCGAGCGTTCCTACTCGAATAGTAGGGCATTCTGGGATAAACAGACTAGATGGGTGACAGACCGGTTTAACGAATTATACTGATGGCTTCTGGACCAAACTGTCTAACGCAACATGATTCCTGCAGCGACGAGCCCTAGGGGTTGGCTGATGCCGAAAATACTATGTTTGGTTGGGTTGGTAATTGCCATCCTAATCCTACTCCTTTTCCTGGCCGATTTGGTGCTAGGCATGAGCGGTCAAGCCGCTATGGCCCCCTTACGCGCCGTCTCCTATCCCATGGACATCATTTTCGTCGTTTGTGCACTTGGTTTGGCATACTCAGCTTGGACGACCTTCCGCGAGCAGAGGTAGGCTTTTCCCAAACAGATCTGGGACAAGTTGCTCCTGGTTTTGGCACCCTCAAAACGCTATTCCCCGTCCCAGAACGTCAGCGGAAGGGGGGGGCTTTTGGGTTGTTGATCTTGTGAACCGCAACACTTCAGAAAGCTTCCCGTTTAGGAGCGCAGTAGGTACTAGCGCATTCCATATCCACTCTCCCTCGCCTCCTCCATGTTTCCAATTGTCTGTCTGGGAGGAGCAGCAAGAGTTAGTTTCGAGGGTTTCTTGTTCCGTCGGATGTGGCCATTTTCATGAGCATGGCTGAGCGGATCACCTACATCGGCGATAATGCCTGTCATCGTGTCGCAAACTCTAGTCGACGGTCACTCCGTGGCCGGGCTTGCTCTGCTCGGAAGGGATATCCACCGAGCTATCCAATGCACCGGCCTGCCCTTAGAAGAATCTAAGGCAATTTTACTCGGCATTGTCACCTGATGGAGTGCCGAGGGCTTTAAGCAGTCTAGGAATCACCTACGCAAGAAGAAAAAAGGCAGCGCATTATTCGTAAGTTGATATCAGTGTGTTGGACAAAATGTGGTTTGTTCTCCAGGTTGATTTGCCTTTCGAAATCGCGACGGCAGTACCGCGTCACTTGAGGCAAATCGACATTCCTAACCTAGTCATTACAGACTGCTTATTCGTCATGTCTTATTACCCATTCGTGTTCAAACGAAGCCAAACGAGAGAAAGCCAGTTTGAGTACATAAGCGTCGGGTTAAACTCTTGAGAACGCGCTGACCGGTAAGTGAAAAGTCATCGCCAAAAGCGACACAACCGGTAAAATCAGTAGTTTTCCTTTTTGCGATAACCTTCGCCACTTGCAAGTCGTCAACCATTTCGAACTATCCCCTTAGGTGACGGAGCCCACAAAGCCTGTCACCCACAGGAACGAAGTACGCGCTGAATAGCGTTATTAGCATTCCGCCTTTTGATCAATCTTAGTACACAACGCCAGTAAGCAAAAATTCATGTTTGAAAAGAAGATTGCAATCATCGGATTGGGGTACGTTGGTCTACCGTTGGCCGTAGAGTTCGGCAAAAAATATCCGACAACCGGCTTCGACATAAGTGAGAATCGCATAAAAGAACTCGCTGAAGGCAAGGACTCGACTCTAGAAGTAACAGCCGAAGAATTAGGTTCTAGTTGTCACCTTAGGTTCAGTTGCGAGTTGGAGGACTTGCGAGACGCGAATATCTACATCGTAACTGTCCCAACTCCTGTAGATGAACACAAACGTCCGGATCTAACACCACTGGTAAAAGCCAGTAAAATGTTAGGGAAAGTGATCTCAAAGGGAGATATCGTAATTTACGAATCGACCGTATACCCTGGTGCGACGGAAGAGGACTGCATTCCCTTGATTGAACAGGAAAGTGGTCTTCAGTTTAACGTCGATTTCTTCGCAGGTTACAGCCCAGAAAGAATCAATCCAGGAGACAAAGAACATCGTTTAACAACTATTAGGAAGATTACATCTGGCTCGACCCCCGAAGTTGCTGAGACAGTTGATAGTCTGTACAAGTCCATTGTTACAGCTGGCACTCACAAGGCGAGTTCGATACGAGTTGCAGAAGCGGCGAAGGTCATTGAAAACACGCAGAGAGACTTGAACATCGCCTTGATCAATGAGTTGGCTTTGATCTTCAACCGAATGGGGATAGATACCTTGGATGTACTTGAGGCGGCTGGCACTAAGTGGAATTTCCTACCGTTTCGACCAGGCTTAGTAGGTGGTCACTGCATAGGCGTCGACCCTTACTATCTGACCCATAAAGCACAAGAAATTGGCTATACACCGGAAGTGATCTTGGCTGGGCGACGCATCAACGATGGAATGGGAGCCTATGTCGTTTCTCAGGTCGTAAAACGCATGCTAAAGCGCCGCATCCACATTGAAGACGCAAACGTATTGATTCTTGGGTTGACCTTTAAAGAAAATTGCCCTGACATTCGCAATACAAAAGTCGTGGACCTTGTCCGTGAATTCCAGGAATATGGTGCTAACGTGGACGTCTATGATCCATGGGTCAGCCAAAAAGAATCACAACATGAATACGGAATTACACCCATTGATGCGCCAGCAGCAGGCAAATATGACGCAATTGTACTTGCAGTTGCACACACTCAGTTCCGAGAAATGAGCGTCGACACCATCCGAAAACTCGGACGTAGAGACTGTGTACTATACGACATCAAATCAATTTTACCGAAGAATGAAATTGATGGCAGACTTTAAGAAAAGCGAGTGAAAACATCACAGGCTCCGATTGCCAATGACACGATACGACGACGTAAAACAAACTCTGCGAAACAATCCCAAGACTTGGCTAATAACTGGTGTTGCGGGTTTTATTGGATCGAATCTGTTGGAGACTTTGCTAAATCTTGACCAGCAAGTTGTAGGCCTCGACAATTTCTCGACAGGTCATCAAAGAAATCTGAATGAAGTTCATGCGTCGGTGAATCATGAACGTTGGAGTAAATTCAGGTTCATTGAAGGTGACATTCGTTCTAAACCGACCTCTAACCAAGCCTGTCAAGGAATAGACTATGTCTTACATCAGGCAGCCCTTGGATCGGTTCCAAGATCAATTGAAGATCCCATACGTACTAATGAAAACAATGTTACTGGCTTCCTTAACTTGTTGGTTGCGGCTCGCGATGCTAACGTGAAAAGTTTTACATATGCCGCATCAAGCTCAACATATGGCGATCATCCTAATCTGCCCAAAGTTGAAGAAAGGATCGGCAATCCGCTCTCTCCCTACGCAGTGACCAAATACGTTAATGAGTTATATGCAAATGTATTTTCAAAATGTTATGGATTTCATTCCATTGGGCTAAGGTACTTTAATGTTTTTGGGCCAAGACAAGATCCTAATGGTGCTTATGCCGCAGTAATCCCGAAATGGATCAGAGCGCTACTCAAAGGCGAACCGATACAAATATTTGGAGACGGTGAGACTAGTCGCGATTTCTGTTACGTTGACAATGCAGTGCAAGCAAATATTTTGGCCGCAACAGCAATCAACTACGAAGATTCCAGGGTCTTTAATGTCGCTTGTGGAGATCGGACATCGCTCACGGAACTCTACTCTTTGATATCAACACATATCGTTAGACTAACCGGACAGAGCACCATTGCTCAACCAACATACACTGGTTATCGCGCTGGCGATGTGCGGCATTCACAGGCTTCTATTGACCGAATTTCTTTTGCACTTCAATACGAAAATCCTATTAGGTGCGACGAAGGATTGTGCCGCACAATTTCATGGTTCACGAATTGTTCTAGCGAATTCTGGAACGAAGCGTAGGAGAATATTGCCTCGAATTAGGTCAAAAAGCCTAGCGCAATAGTCCCACTTCAATGGTGCTTCACGCCGAGTGGCCTTTCAATTGATGTCCTTCTTACACGTCTCCTGAAAAAAACGATTCTGCGGTTTTTTTAAGCAAGATTCTTCAAACGAATCAATACGTACTAAGGGAATTTTCTGTGTGTGGCATCATCGGAATTGCATCCCGTGACTTGGTATCAGAACGTGAATGGCTTAGTATCGGTCGTGATGCAATGATTCACCGAGGCCCTGATAGTTTTGGTGAATTCTGGTCTCAAGACGGAAGAGTAGGCTTAGGACATCGGCGACTTTCCATAATTGACCTATCTCCCGGCGGCCATCAACCCATGATGAATGCGGAGAAATCGATTTGCGTTGTACTTAACGGTGAGGTCTACAACTTCAAGTATCTGCGTCAGGTTCTACAAAAACAAGGTTTCAAATTTGTTTCGGACTCCGACACTGAAGTCCTTCTCTTTGCCTATGAGCATTGGGGCGAAGATTGCCTTGACTACCTAGAAGGAATGTATGCTTTTGCTATTTATGATTCGCGGAAAAACATCTTATTCTGTGCCCGCGATTGCGCCGGGGAAAAGCCATTCTTTTATTATCACGAAGGAAGATCCATCCGGTTCGCCTCCGAATTAAAGGGACTATTGGCGGACACGAGCCTCCCTCGGCATATTGATCAAGAAGCACTCGACTATTTATTGTCGTTTAACTATGTGCCCGGTGAAAGAAGCATCCTTAAAGGATTCAACAAATTACCTCCTGGTCACAAGTTAGTATATGACATCAATAGTTCTAAAATTCAGATATCTCAATTTTGGAAATTACCTAATTTCGATTCATTAACTGATCTATCCACAAACTGTTTGGTTGATCAACTTGAAGAGCTGCTAGTCGCTTCCGTAGCTAATCAGCTCACGGCCGATGTTCCGGTGGGAATTTTGCTGAGCGGTGGTCTAGATTCAAGCATTGTAACTGCAATTGCCGCAAAGCACGTAAGAAATATTAAGACGTATACGGTAAGCTTTCCTGGTTCGCCCAGGTACGATGAAACGAAACACGCCAATTTGGTCGCAAAAGCGTTTGGAACAGACCACACAACTATTGTCGCAGACGAGATTAGTCCTGAAATTCTTGTCAAGCTAGCTCATCAGTACGACGAACCAATGATTGACTCGTCGATGATTCCCACGTTCGTAATCTCGCGAGTAATCAGTACAAAGTGCCGAGTTGCATTAGGAGGTGACGGCGCCGATGAACTATTTGGCGGATACTTTTCCGCTAGTCAGGTAGCATGTCTAGAAAAGCATCTATCTTATCTTTCATTCATGCCAAGAAGGTGGATATCTGGGCTTGCAATGGACCACTTGCCGCGTAGCTTTCGCGGACGACAAAAGCTGATCAATTTTGGTTTCAATTGTAAATCAGACATTTTGCCGGTTCACCCATTTCTCAGTGGACCAGAAAGATCGAGTTTAGTTTCATCTTCTGACGATTATGTTGTTTGTGCAGAGAAATTGCGAAGTGCGCGAATTTCGAATTGCTCAGATTCTGTAAGTCGAATGACAAGATTTGATTTTTGCAACTACTTACCAGAAGATATCCTTGTGAAAACAGACCGTGCAAGCATGTTGAACTCACTTGAGCAGCGAGCCCCTTTCCTCGACCGCAGAATAATAGAGTTTGCGTTTCGATCAGTCCCAACCTATCAGAAAGCAACATGCGGACGTAAGAAAATCCTTCTGAAGGAATTAGGAGCTAAGCTTCTGCCGAAGGATTTTAGTTTTGATAGAAAGCAGGGATTCGGCGTTCCATTGCAGGAATGGTTTGGTGGAAAGCGGTGGGGGAGCTACGTGCAAGAGGTACTACTTGCACCTGATAGTTTATTCTCGAAGAAGAGCGTGAATTACCTATTCGACCAAGTAAACAAATCTCCGTGTTACGCAGAAACTCTGTTTGGATTATGTATGATCGAGCTTTGGAGAAAACTTTATAAGGTAGCTGTCAAGTAAGTGACGAATTTGTAGAAACTCCGCATAGTATGTCCAACAAACACGTTTTTTTAGTGATTAATTTCTTGCAGGCCGGCGGTGCTGAACGCCAGGCTGTTCAACTTGCAAAGTTGCTAATGGACTCGGGGAATAAAGTTACAATACTAACATTTACAGATAATGCAGACCTTGATTTTTTTCAAATTCCCCAGGGCGTGTCCAGAATCCATCTCGGAATGAAGTTGGATGTTATGCATATACCTGTTGCCGTAAATAGATTGGTCCGGCGAATTCAATATGGTCGCCCCGACGCAATTGTTGGGTTTTCTGAAGCAGTGAATGTAATTGTTTGGCTTGCATCCTGGATTTGCAGGTTGGACTGCTGTCTTAGCATTCGAACAAACCCCAAGATTGTAGTCCCAACTCTGTCAAAACCTTGGCAGTTACTGACAAATCTGGCCTACAGGAATTGCAAGACGCTTGCTTGTCAGACTAACGCTGCAGCTAGATGGCTGTGTTCGCAGTATTCAAGAGACGCAGTGGTAATACCAAACTCCATAAGGAAGATGCCTGAGGTAAATCAATTTCGAGAGAAAATTATTCTAAGTGTTGGCCGATTAGTAGATTACAAGCGTCAGGATTTGCTCCTGGATGTTTTTGCCGACCTTCACCCAGAATTTCCAGAATGGAAATTAGTATTTATTGGCGACGGCGATGCAAAGAATTCTTTGATGAAACTAGCAATAGAAAGACGTATGGGCGCCCATGTAACGTTTGTACCAACCTGCCATTCCATCGACGATTGGTATGCTTTAGCAGAAATATTTGTACTCCCATCCAGATTTGAAGGCTTTCCCAATGCCCTACTTGAAGCCATGGCCATGGGATGCGCTGTCGTTAGTTCAAACTGTGAATTTGGTCCAAGTGAAATGATTCAAGATGGCGCCAACGGAATGCTATTCACGACCGACGATTCCTTATCTCTCTCCGCAGCGTTACGAAAACTCCTAGACAGCTGCGATCTGCGCCGACGATTCGGCCAAGCAGCCACTGAAGTTAGGAATAGCTATTCCGCTGAAAGTATTCAACCTCTCTGGTTAAAAGCAATTTTTAACAAATAACGCTGCCAAAAAGTCTAGGTATTTTTTCACTTACAATTTCATATCAATGTGCGGAATAGCTGGAATTATTGCTGGAAAAAGTTTTCGGAAACGAGAGATCCTAGACGCCGGGGTAAATGCAATTGCACATCGTGGACCAAATGGAAATGGAGTGTTTTGGTCTGAAGATGGAAGAATTGGCCTAGCGCATACTCGACTTGCAATAATAGATCTCTCGGACGCGGCCAAACAGCCTATGTTGTCAAAGGACGGCAAGCACATAATTACTTTTAACGGCGAGATTTACAATTATCGCCGACTGAGAAGCGAACTACTAACTTTAGGACACTCTTTTTCCACTTCCTCTGACACCGAAGTGCTACTAAATGCATACAGGCAATGGGGAAGGAAATGCGTTGAGCGAATCCATGGTATGTTCGCTTTCGCAATATACGACGTTGTCCATAACAAAGTCGTTTGTGCACGAGATCGGGCCGGAGAAAAGCCTTTCTATTTTTTTAGGGATTCCGCGACTTTTAGGTTTGCGTCAGAATTAAAGGCAATGCTAGTTGATAATGACGTGCCGCGAGTTCTTAACCTACAAGCACTTGACTATTATCTTGCGTATGGCTATGTGCCTGGAGAGATGTGCATTCTCGATGGCTTTAAAAAATTGCCTCCTGCACATACTCTTGAATTTGACCTTTCAACCAACAACTACAAACTTGAACGCTACTGGCAATTGCCGGAATTCTATGATCGGCATGACTCCGCGGAGTCCTTGGAAAGCGAATTGGAAGAGTTACTTGCTAATGCGGTACGTTCACAAATGGTTGCGGATGTACCAGTAGGTCTGCTATTGAGTGGGGGAGTAGACTCAAGTTTGATTACTGCGTTCGCGGCAAGAACTGGAGAAAGAGTCCAGACATATACAGTTGGTTTCCCAGAGTACCCGTCGCATGATGAGCGCACTTACGCAAGAATTGTTTCAAAAGCATTTCAAACTAATCATGAAGAGCTTATCGCAGACGTTGTAAATGTCGACACGCTCGGTGTATTGGCGGAACAGTACGATGAACCAATAGTGGATTCATCCATGATTCCTACATTTCTTGTTGCCAAAACCATCGCCCAAAAATGTAGAGTTGCAATCGGCGGAGACGGTGGCGATGAACTGTTTGGAGGTTATCATTCTGCAAGCCGTGTTGCTTGGTTATCGCGATGGATTGCATGGATACCTCGGTTGCCACGAAAATGGATATCCGATTTCGCGAAACATAGCCTGAGAAGGACAGCAACTTTCTATAATTTCTTTACTCAAATTGATTGTGATTTCTCGGTTGCATTACCGGAATTTATGAAGAAATTTGATTCGTTTGAGCGTAAAACTCTTGTGAGATCATTGAGCCAATTGTCTCCATCAGCGGAGAGTAATTGGTTAAAACGTATCCCTGTCACTAATGACTGCATCCAACGTATAACCAGATTTGATTTTGAGAATTTCCTACCTGAGGACATTTTGGTGAAAGTAGACCGTGCAAGTATGCGTAACTCGTTGGAAGTGCGAGCACCTTTCCTAGATGTTCCGGTTATCGAATTTGCCTACCGTAGAATCCCCCCCAATCTGAAAGCCACTACCCAACATAGAAAAGTGCTGTTAAAGCGTATAGCTTCTCGCCTCCTGCCAAAAGAACTCAACATTGAGCGCAAACAGGGGTTTTCAATCCCTTTAGGTGCATGGCTAAAAGATGGCATGTGGCGTAAATTCGCAACAGACGTCCTATTAAGTGAAAGCTGTACTTTTAACCACCAAATAGTGGAGCAAATCTTTAAATTGCACGATCAGAAGCCAGTTCTTCAAGAGGCAATTTTCTCCCTGCTGTTTTTTGAACTGTGGCGAAGACGATACAACGTCTCTGTCCCATTCTGAAATCGATGCCACAGAATAATCTTAAGATCGAATCGCGCTTGTTTTCGCTGGCGCGAGACGTACTTATCTATGGAATTGGAAATGCCATAAATAAGGCTCTCACGCTAATAACCTTTCCACTTCTCGCACGCTATTTTTCCGTCGAAGATTACGGCTGGCTAGATTTAATAAATACGTGCGTTGTATTAGCGACTGTCTTGCTCGTCTTTGGCCAAGACGTTGCTGTCGCAAGATTTTTCTATGAACGATCATCGAAATCCTACCGTCGACAAATTGCAACCCAGTCGCTGGTACTTCAATTAGGTGTGATTTGTTGCTCAATCCCTCTTTTAGTTTTTGCCATTTTATGGTGGGATAGATCTGATAAGTATTTGAACTCTTATTTCCTTGCTCTAGCACAAGTCCCTTTTTTCGTATTACAGAATTTCAGTCAGAACATCTTGAAATGGACCTTCCAAAGATCCAAGTTCTTAATCATTTCTGTCGGGTCAGTCTGCTGTACAGTAATTGGAATATTGCTCGTCGTTTATGTAGGGAGAAAAAGTATAACAGACGTGTTTCTTGTGTTTCTTGTCGTAAGAGCAATTTTCGGGTTACTGGGAATTTGGTTTGTAAGAAACTGGCTGGCAATACCAAGGAATATGAAGCGAGTCGCGACAATGCTACCTTTTGCATTTCCATTTGCGATTATCGGTGTTCTTTCCACCGTCGTACCAGTTTGCGAACGGATCGTAATCGAGCAACATATGAACGCTCACTCGTTAGGCCTATTCTCGGTCGGAAGCAAGATCGCAAGTTTGATCTCGCTACCAATCTTGGCGTTCGAAATGAGTTGGGGGCCATTCTCGCTATCACTTTTCCGCGAGTCTAAGTCACCATATTTGTTTGATTTGGTACTGCGCACGGCTTGTTCCATTCTACTTGTCCTTGTTTTGCTTCTCACTTCTTGCGCTGAGTACCTGGTCAACCTTCTTGGAAGCTCAAAGTATGCCGGGGCAGGCAACATCGTATTCTTTCTGACATTAGGCCTTGCTGTCCAGGCACTCGGAAGTATCACCTCCGTAGGTTTGATGATCAAGAAACGGGCCGATCTGAAACTCTACGGGTACCTAATAATGGTTTTTACCTCTTTACTGTTTATGTGGATCCTCGTGCCACATTATGGGGCAATTGGAGTTGGTGCTGCCAACGCAATATCGTTGACGCTCAAAACTCTTGTTGAGAGCATTATCTCGAATCGCTACTATCGACTCGGAGCTAACCAATTAAAGCCGTTTCTAATAATTCTTCTTGTAGTTCTGATTGGCCTTTTGGACCTTGCAACACGAAAATCCATTCCGAATTACACAATCCACCCAATGCCATTGGTGGGTTGTTTAGTTGTTGCAGCAGTATCTTGGATTTATTTATTCAGCAGAGAGGAACGCGAAAAGCTTTTTAGTGTAACACGTAGTTCAATTCTGCGAATGCAAAAATTCTGGTAATTCGCATGTTGACTTATAGCCACTTTCATATGTCCTTTCTGAATTTCGCTCCCGTGACCTGTCAACTAGATAGAGAGGTTATTGATGGATCTAGACAATTTCGTGTGTCCATATACAAAGATTCCTTTAACAATTCAGGGACTCAAGTTGAACGGTGGCAATACAAGTGCAAGCATTGTCAATGGAATTCCTCGATTTGTAACCTCCGAAAACTACGCTTCTGCCTTCGGACTTCAATGGAACACTTTTCCAAAAACACAATTTGATTCTTTTACCGGCCAGCCAATCTCTGAAGAAAGACTATCTTCAGCCTTCAACGAACCACTCAGTGAGTTGAATCAAAAGCGTGTCCTTGAGGCCGGCTCAGGAGCTGGTAGGTTTACGGAGGTTCTATTAAAGTATGGCGCAAAGGTCTATTCTTTCGATTTCAGCGATGCGGTGGATGCGAATGGAAAGAACAATCTACCAAACGAACGCCTCACACTTTTTCAAGGAGACATTCGCAAAATACCTTTTAACGACGGTTTTTTCGATATCGTAGTTTGTGTTGGCGTTTTGCAGCACACCCCAAGTACATTTGAAAGTCTAAAGGAGCTCACTAGAGTTTTGCGTCAAGGAGGTACCCTAATATGTGATCATTACAAATACCACCTGGGAGTTTTCACCTCATTGTACATCCCATATTGGTTCCTGATTCGGAAACTCCCGCCAAAACTACAATTGCATGTCACCAATCGTCTAACAGATATTTTCTTTCCAATTCATTGGTACTTTAGAAAGAGCCCTTCTCTTCAGCGAATACTTCGAAGAATCTCTCCTATTAACTTCTACTTTGGTCAATTCAATTTGCCCAAGAACACTTTATATGAATGGTCGCGTCTAGATACCCATGATAGAAACACGGATTTTTACAAACATCATGTGACCAAACGAAGATTTGAAAAGTTCTTTCACGATCTCAAATACTCGACATTTAAAGTATCGACAGGCGGAACGGGGTACGTTTGCAAAGCAATTAAGTAAGCTGAAATTGAAGATGTAAGGGACACCTCCGAAGGAGGTTGAACTGGCGATTAAAGACTGTTCAAAGACATTTAGCAAATTGACAAGAAGCTCTTAGTCAACCTGCAGTTGAGGTTTGAGACCTCAATCACAAACGTACTGAGGAGCGATTATCTTGAGCCTCAATCTGCCCCCACTTCAGTAGGACATACTATTAGCTTTTCAATATTATCGACTGCAAGAACTGAGCCATATTTACTGAAAGCACCTTGGACTTGCTGGATTCCTTGCCGATAATCATACGCCAAGTAAGAAAAAACACAGAAAAAAAATTTATTTAGTGGACCTTAGTCCAATGCAAAATCCCACAAATTCTGAAACCCCTGTCGCGGTCTTTGTTTTCACAGCATTTGCGGTTCCAGCCCTGTTTTCACTGATGGGGGCAAGCGATTGTCTTTTGACACTACTTCTGACGAATGCCTTTGCCATTGGTTTGGTTTTTTTCAGCGTTCCGTCCCATGACAAGTACCTTCATAAGACTCGAATAGCGATGCTAGTCTATCTGGGATTGCTGTCCAGTTTTGCAGTTTTAAGTTACAAATCAAGTCTTGCGCATGGCAGTCCGCAGAGCCCTTTCGTACCTGGCGGTGACGGAGAAGCTTACTATGCCCTTGGATGTGAACTTTCGGATGCGGTTAGCTCCAGCAACTTCTTAGCAACAGTGGAAAATCTTCGGATCAACTACCGTGGATACCCTTTGATCTTAAGCCTACTCTTTGCAGCACTTGGCAAATCGCTTTTTGTCGGAATTGCGTTTAATTACTTGCTTGTTTTTTCCTCAATAATACTGATATTCGCTGTCTCTCTTAGGACTAGTGGCAGTGGGCCGGCATTCTACACGACGTTATTGTCCTGTCTAACACCACATTTTTTTGCTCAAGGCACCATCTTGCAAAAAGATGCTGTGATAATCTTCGCATTTGCACTTTTTCTATATTCCAGTGTTTTCGTTTTACGTAGTTCAAGAGCATTCTCTTCTATGACGCCCTGGCTCGGGCTTGTGCTTTCGCTCCTGTTATTAGGAATTACTCGATTACCGTTTCTGTTGGTTTTACCAGCCCATGTTGCACTCCTTTCGATGTTTCGAACAAGTCGCATTACAAAATCACTCTCAGCATGCATTGGTATTTTCCTTATTCTTGCGATTGGTCTCATTGCCATGAAAGAGATATTTGATCGTTTTGCACAGGGGGGGATAGAAACGGTAACCTCCTACAGTTTAGGTAGACTAACAGATACCGAGAGCCTAAAGTCTTCGGTAGACGCTTCGTCGACAGGTATGGTTCGTTGGCTAACGACGCCACTTGCAAATGCAAATATACTTCAGCGAATCTCAATGGTCCCTTTACTGGTTCTTATACAGTACCTTCTTCCGTTCGTATTCTGGACTACACAGTTTATTGACGTGCATACGTGGTTTTTCGCAGTGAACCAGTTACACCTGCTATGGCTAGTTCTAGTCGGACCAGCTTTTCTATTTTCTATATTGCAGTTTACCAAACAAAACAACGCTACTTTGCAAGCCTCATTCATAACTGGCCTTTTACTGTACGCATTCGTGGCATACGTGTATCTTGGAGTAATTCCGCGATACGCGACTCCGGCATTAGTATTTATATTGCCATTGGTCGGCGTTGTGGTCTTTAGCAGTTTGGGTAGCTTACAGTTGAAACAAAGACTTTATCAGTTTTATTTTGCGTATTTTGGCTTAGGTTTTTTGGGTCTTTTCGTGTATCTGATTCGCTCAGCATGATTCCGAAGAATCGACACTCCCGACGCATCCTAGTCGTCGGAAATGCTTCCGCATCCCTAGATATGCGAGGGAATATTGTTGTCCCAAGATCAATCGGAAATTTCCTTCACCAACTCGCAAATTCCGGACATAAAGTTTCGTTTCTAGAACCCTGCAAACCCTACTCTGAACACGCAAGCATCGACGACTTGATATTAGACAAGACCCTCGTACGGTTTATCAAGGTCACACGATGGCCGCTCGATCTTTCTAATTGCGTTATTTCAATGATGAAGTCTGATTATGTGTACCTCTTTTACCCTGGAACTATATCATTTTGGATTGCAATGGTATGTCGGGTTTTTCGTAAACCCTATGGCATTTACTTAAGAGGACAGAAGTTTCCTACATCGCATCTCGGTTTAGCAATTCTGCAGAAAGCAAAATACATTAACTCTGTTGCAACTAATCTGGTAAAGGATTCAAAACTAGAGTTGAATGCTTCTCGAATCCGCCCAATGATTGAGATCCAAAAAGATGATTTTAGCGCCAAATCTTTTGTCAAAAATAATTCTCAAGAGAATTGGAATCTTCTTTTTGTCGGACGGCTCGAAAAGGATAAGGGAGTACTCGATGTCGTCGAAGCCTGTGAGCAACTTGCAAGCAACTCACAATTGAGATTTAGATTGATGCTTGTAGGAGGAGGCAGCCTTTATCCAGTGCTAAGTGAACTTAGCTCACAATTAGACTGGCTTACAGTGGTTGGCCACATAGCCAGTCATTCTGCTCTTATGCAACAGTATGAGCAAGCAGATTTTTTCATTTTGCCGACTCACCATGAGGGCTTCCCAAGAGTTCTCTATGAGGCAATGGCCAAATCAAATGTAATACTTACCACAATGGTCGGCGGCATTCCGTCAGTTATGATACCTGACTATAACTGTTTGGAAATTCAAGTAGACTCCCCAGGCGAAATTGCGAAGGTGTTAGCACGCGCAGTAACTTCACGCGAACTGATGCAACGTGTTGTGCGTAACGCTCTACAAACTGTTGAGGATACTCTTAAGTTACCTCCACATGCCATGCTCTTGGCGGATCAATGTGATTTAATTACAAGGTCTAAGTAGGTAAAAGAGTACCGGAATCGAACAAACGTCTATGTCTTGGATTACTGAACGTTTCCCGAGACTGTAAACTAGGCGTCTCTTCGACTTTAGAAACGAGAATGCTAAATCACCGCAATGACATTGATGGACTTCGCGCAGTTGCAGTGCTCTCGGTAGTGCTGTTCCATTTAGGATTATGCAATTCAGGTTTTCTTGGCGTCGACATTTTCTTTGTAATCAGCGGCTACTTAATCACGAATATCATTTCCCAGGAAATAGAAGACAACAAGTTTACTTTCGCCAATTTTTTCATGCGGCGAATCAGACGCATTCTACCGCTCTCCGTGTGCATTAGTTTTATCGCCTTATTAGGCGGTGTCACCTGGATGCTCCCTGACGATCTAGAAAACTTAGCTCAGTCAGTTGTCGCGACCAATTTCTTCGCTAACAATTTACTTCAAGTGGTAACCACGAAGAACTACTGGGATGTTGTAAACGAATTTAAACCGCTAATGCACACTTGGAGTTTAGCTGTTGAGGAACAGTTTTATTTGTTTTTTCCTTTCGCAATGGCATTAGGCATAAGGATATTCAAGAGAGGCGTCTGGGTTCCACTCGCTCTAACGACGTTTGCAACCTGGATGGTAACGAATATTTCTGGGATGCCCGAATATTTAACTTTCTATCTTCTTCCATTTCGGATTTGGGAATTGCTTGCCGGCGGAGTGTTAGCTTCTCAAATTGGAAGGCAGAGACTTAGCTACCGAACATTAAAAGCGGCATTCCCTTTTTTACTTGTGTTAATAAGTGGAAGCCTTGAAGTAGTTGGAAAAAACTTTGAAAGGACGTTTGTCGTTATTGCGACAGTGGCGTTCTTGGCAAGCGATAACACAAAATCTCCAGCTCTAATGCATTTAGTAGCGAACAAAGGTTTAAGATTCATTGGAGCAATCAGTTACAGCATCTATATGTGGCATCAAGTTCTTCTTGCCTTCATGCGTTACCTATACGGAACACAACTCAACATCTTTGAACTAACACTTTTCGCCGTATTGCTTTTTGGCTTCTCAATTCTGACTTACTATGCTGTAGAGCAACCATTTCGCAATGCCAATTCGACATCTAATCGAACTGTACTGTTATTTGTGATTGTTGGTCTAGTTACAACGACAATTATTGGCCTTTTGGTATACAACAGAGCCGGAGTCATTAGAAACATCCCCGAGTTAGGAGTTTCGACAAAGAAAGTTCAACGAGGGATGCATTCCCAATATAATCATCGAATATACGACCTTGATCGCGATTTTCAATTTGAAGATAAAGTCAAAGTTCTTGTAGTAGGCAATAGTTTTGCACGCGACTGGGCAAACGTGCTCCAAGAATCAGAGATGTCTTCCAAAATTGACATATCGTACTTGTTTTCCTCAGAGCCAAGTGCCGCCTTCAGCTCAAGAATCAGTGAATGTGATGTTGCATTCTTCACTCCTCCTTTGCCTGAAACAATTTGGCGTTCTTTCTCCAATAAGATTTGGGTCATCGGGGTGAAGAACTTCGGAACAAGTAATGGAAAATTCTATAACAGTCGTGACTCCGACTACTATTCACAGACAACTCCGATTGAAGCCGAATATTTGGACGAGAACTACCGACTTCGAATTCAATACGGCTCCAGGTACTTGGACTACTTTGCCAAAGTGATCAATGAAAATAAAGAAGTTCCTGTATTTACTGACGACAAAATGTTTATCAGCCAGGATTGTCGTCACTTGACACAAGCGGGAGCTCGATTTTTTTCTAGACACTTTGCCTTAGAAATCGCACAAATCATTCACAACAATCCGGCAAATGTAGACTGATGCTTATTATAGATGCGCTTAATACCGGAGGAGGATCAGACGTTTTACTAAAGTATCTATGCGAAATCCTTGAATCAAAGCGCAAGAAATACTTAGTTCTCACTCCAAAAAAAGTTCTAAATTCTGACAAAGAGGTAGCTCTCGGTCGGTATCCGCCGTTCTCTTTGAAGAGGAACAAAATCCTTCTTGATACTTCCAGAAAATATTCTGCATCAACCGTTTTGTGTTTTGGAAATGTACCACCAGCAGCACGCCTAAGTTGTAGAGTTGTCACTTACTTTCATAATGCGTTAATTCTATCTAGCCCACCGATCCGCCTCGACTTTTTCTCAATTATCCGATTCCATATCTTGCGCCAACTAATTTGGAAGTTCTCACCAAATTGCGACCAGTTTATTTGCCAAACTCGTTGGGTAGCAACCGAGCTCAGAAAAATTCTCCCACGCGATTTTGGTGGTGATATTATCCTTGCGCCCTTTTTCCAGGATGAATTCACCATTAAGCAAGACAACAGATTCGAATCTTTTGATTTCATCTATGTAAGTAGCGAAGCAAGCCATAAGAACCACAAGAACCTATTCGATGCAGTTCAAATATGCACCAAGAATTTTCCACTTGCAAGACTCGCGGTTACCTTCAACAGTGAATCTAGTTTTCGGAAACAAACAAAGTCATCTATCCGCGATTCAGTCATTAACTTAGGAAAGCTGTCTCGCGATTCAACAATTAATCTCACGAAACATGCAAGATTCGTGATCTTTCCGAGTGTAGTTGAATCATTGGGATTGGGTTTAGTAGAAGCTTGCCTTTTGAACAAAATTGTACTGACAAGTGATTTGCCATTTTCTGGAGAAGTTATTAAAGCCTCAGCAACCTTTGACCCTTTATCACCTCAGTCCATTGCCAATTGTATGTCCAAAGCACTCCGAGGCGAGATCACAAACAAGGCTGAACTTCAAATTTCAAACGAAATTGACAAACTTGTTGAGGTACTTACAGAATGAACGTCGGAAAGGGCCAATTTCTTTTGACTTGACTTCCAGATTGGCAAACTTTCTAGATGTTTAGAATTATGCGGTGTCTAAATTGTTCGTTTTACTTCAGCAATTGCTGCTGGAATAATCTAGCCAGTTCACCTGAACAGCCGATTTCGGAGCGTGTGAGAAATTCACTTGGCAAGCACTCTCTCTAAAAGAGATTATCGAACCATCGGATTACGACGTTACTTGATTGAGTCTTCTTTGATTAATAACAAATTTGAAATTTGCGTCGTCAGCCAAAGAAATGTCGGTCTACCACCCGTGACTACTTTCGCTAACAAGGGCAAATAGTGCTTGGTGTCGATGTTATTCCCAATATCTTGGATACAATCAATGCAGAATAAATTCATATCAAAAGAACTGATTTGGTTTCTAGTCCGTGCTAACTGCTGCAGTGCCCCACTCCTGCGGACTCCTTTATTATCGCGGAACTCGCACATTGTTAGAACAAGGAGTGTAGTTGTTGAACACAGATACATGGAAGAAGCTTTAGAATCAGCTAAAACTCTTATCCCTCAGTAATTTGTTACTTATCAGCCGTCTACTTCCGCCGATATGATTGATTACGATTAGAAAAGTCTAACGAAAATTGCCTACGTCAAGCATTTCAAATTCGCCTCAACCTAACAGTACATTTCGAACCCTAATTTCTGCTGGCACCAACAAGATGCTTGTCAAAACTAGTAAGTAAAATATTTGAACGTGTATCTCATGGCTACTCTTGACTTTACTTCAGCGACGAAACCGTTAACCTCCAATACTAACTGACAGGATTGCGGAGCATCATGTGTGGACTAGCAGGTTTTCAAGGTCGTCTTTCGCTTGATTTACTGAAGCGAATGTCATTAGTTCAGCGACATCGCGGGCCCAATAGTGAAGGTGAATTTTTTGATGCCGCCAATCAAATTGGCTTGGCACATCGACGACTTTCTATTCTTGACTTGGCACCAACCGGCTCTCAGCCAATGACGGATCCTTCAGGGCGTTACACAATTGTTTTCAACGGCGAAATCTACAACTTTCGAGAGTTGAGAAGCGACCTCCAGACATATGGTGTAGTCTTTCGAGGCACTTCCGATACTGAAGTACTCATCAACCTATGGAGTAAATTTGGTCCTGCGTCGCTTGCACGGTTAAATGGTATTTTTGCTATGGCGATCTGGGATAGCCTGAATCACGTACTTCATTTGGCCCGAGACGGCATGGGGGTTAAACCCTTGTATTATGCATGTGACTCCAATGGGTTTCGGTTTGCCAGCGAGATCAAATCAATTTTGCAGGATCCAAACGTAAGCCGTGAAATTGACGTCGACGCCATTCGTGAGTATTTGTCTTATGTTTATTGTCCTTGGCCACGAACCATCCTCAAGGCTGTCAGAAAGCTGGGCCCAGGCGAAAGACTTGAAGTAAAAAATGGAAGAATCACGAAACAAGAGACTTTCTACAACCTTCCGGTAGACCAACCCATAGAGCAAATGAGTTTCGCGGAAGCGGCTGACAAAGTACGTAACTCACTTAGATCCGCTGTGCATCGGCAGATGGTTGCAGATGTACCTGTAGGCTGCTTTCTCTCAGGTGGTCTCGACTCTAGCGCTGTAGTCGCCTTCGCCCGCGAGTGCCAAGCATCAAATTCCCTGCCCTGTTACACAGCTGATTCAGAAGAGAGCGAAGGGTTTACTGCCGATTTGCCTTACGCGAAACGTGTTGCAACGCACCTCAATGTTCCGCTCAATATCATTGCTATCCGTTCTGACATCATGTGCGAGTTTAGTCGAATGTTATGGCACCTGGACGAACCCTTGGCGGATCCGGCGGCCGCTAATCTATTTCTCATATGCCAGGCGGCACGTGAGGATGGTATTAAGGTACTGTTGGGAGGTACGGGCGGCGATGATTTGTTTACAGGATATCGGCGACATTACTCACTGTGTATGGAGCGCTGGTGGAGTTGGCTCCCAAAGCCATTGAGGTCTCTACTGCGGTACGGTACTGCAAACCTGCCGAAAGGCATCCCATCCACACGGCGATTGTCCAAATTATTCTCCTATGCTGACCTAACAGCTGACGAGCGCCTAGTGGGGTATTTCCGCTGGGCTACTCCACCGCAAGTTTGGAAAGCCTTATCACCACAAAGTGTGGCACAATTGTCCGTTCCACATGGCTTTTCCGATAGTCTCCAGGCGCGTTTGAGTTTATGCCCATCGATGGGGGCAGGGAGCTTTCGTTTGAACCGCATGCTGTTCCTTGAGATGTCCCATTTCCTCATCGATCACAACCTGAATTACACTGACAAACTTTCGATGGCGGTTGGCGTAGAGGCCCGCGTTCCCTTTCTGGATCCTGAGCTAGTTGAACTTTCTTATCGCATCCCGCCTCAGTGGAAGCAACGTGGTAGCGTCGGTAAAGCAGTTCTCAAGAGAGCTATGGTAGGAATACTGCCATCTGATGTAATTTACCGGCCGAAAACAGGATTTGGAGCTCCTTTGCGAAAGTGGATGCTCCATGAACTGAAACCTATGGCAGACGAATTGTTGTCGCCAAACGTTGTAGCCTCGCGAGGCCTGTTCAATCCTGATTATACGTCACAATTGCGCGAACTCGATGCAGCTGGCAAAGTAGACGTTGCTTACATGCTCTTTACAATGATGTGCATCGAACTTTGGTGTCAGCTTTACCTGGACGCTGCACCAATGAATACGAACAACCTTAAAAAAGTAGCATAGACCTAGTTTGACTTAATCACGCCTACCGCCATTACAATTACATTATCCTTATAGAATTCAAGCTCGATGAAACGACTGGCATGTATTGTTGGTGCGCGTCCGAATTTTATGAAAATCGCCCCTATCCTCAGGGCATTTCGCAATTATGAAGATGTTCAGCCCGTTCTCATTCATACTGGCCAGCATTACGATCAAGCATTGTCCGACATCTTCTTTCAGGAACTGCAGATTCCTCACCCCGACATTTCTTTAGCTATTGGATCAGGTTCGCACGCTCAGCAAACGGCAAATATCTTGGTAGCAATTGAACGCCTCCTCATTGAGAAATTGGATGCAGGACTCGGTTTTGATCGTATGGTAGTTGTTGGAGACGTGAATTCTACTTTGGCAGCAACATTGGCAGCTGCCAAATTAAGAGTTCCAGTAGCCCATGTCGAAGCCGGATTGCGCAGTTTCGATCGAGCGATGCCAGAAGAAATTAATCGGCTGGTTACCGATGCGCTTTCCGATCTCTGGTTGTGCTCAGAACCCACCGGCGTTCAGCATCTGATCGCCGAAGGAAAGCCAAAATCATCCATTCATTTGGTAGGGAACGTCATGATTGACACTCTTTTAAGTCAATTGGACGTCGCACGAAGCAGAGATACACTCAAGCACTACGACGTGATACCCGGAAACTACAATGTTGTTACGCTGCATCGCCCCTCGAACGTCGATTCCAAGTTGGCATTGTCCGAGCTGACAGACGTACTAATCCGCTCTGCACGTACCCTTCCCATCGTGTTTCCAGTTCACCCTAGAACTAGGTTAAAGCTAAATGAATTCGAACTGCTATCAAAACTCGAGTCTGACCGTAATATTCGTTTAACGAATCCCCTTGGATACCATGATTTCCTCTGCTTGACTTCGCAAGCAAAAGTCATTGTGACGGATTCTGGTGGACTGCAAGAAGAGTCAACGGCTCTTGGGATTCCCTGCCTTACAATGCGAGAGAACACCGAACGCCCTATTACCGTAGAAATGGGGACCAGTACATTGATCGGCAATGATGCAGAAATGCTTGATTACTATCTTCAACAGGTCATATGTGACAAATACAAGCAGGGCAAATGTCCCGAATTTTGGGATGGCAAAGCTGCCTTGAGAATAGTCCACCTGGTAGCTGAATGCACCTAGGCCACTTGAACCCGCACAACGGTAGTGCCTCCCAAATTCCATTGTAAGTATTCGCTGATTTTGTTCGCACGCAAATTGCCGTTGATTTCTGAATTCTGTAAAGTTCGACACCCAAAGACTAACACATTTAGAATTTGATTGATCTTACCCCAAACTGACACCCTTCAACTAAATGCTTCAAGTCCTACAAAATCTGAACAACGGTGAAACACTCGTTCAGGAAGTACCTGCGCCCAGCGCTTCCAACTCGCGTCTGCTTATCAATACCTCTCGTACACTGATTTCTGCCGGCACTGAGAAGATGCTGGTTGAATTTGGCCAAGCCGGGCTCATTGGAAAGGCTAAGGCACAACCTGAAAAAGTTAAACAGGTAATTGATAAGATTCGCACCGATGGACTGATGCCTACTCTTGATGCTGTGTTCTCAAAACTGGGTGAACCCTTACCACTTGGCTATTGCAGCGCCGGAATCGTTACCCATGTCGGTAATCATCTTTCCGGGTTTGAAATCGGCGACCGAGTCGTATCTAACGGGTCACATTCCGAGATTGTGTCCGTGCCACCGTTACTAGCTGCTAAGATTCCAGAGAATGTCAGTGACGAGCAGGCAGCGTTTACGGTTCTGGCTAGCATTGGTCTCCAAGGCGTGAGGTTGATTGCCCCGACTCTAGGTGAAACGGTTGTTGTTTACGGGTTGGGGTTGATTGGTCTCGTCACTGTACAGCTTTTACGCGCATGCGGATGCCGAGTTGTAGGGATCGATATCAATCCACAACGACTAGATTTGGCCGCAACTTTCGGAGCTGAGCCAATTCATGGTAGCGAGTGCTCGGACTTGCCCGGCCGCGTGTGCTCAATGACTAATTCACGTGGAGCCGATGCAGTCATCATTACTGCCTCTGCCAAGTCGGACTCCATTGTATCGTCCGCTGCAAAGATGTGTCGTAAGCGGGGGCGGGTCGTACTTGTTGGAGTCGTAGGGCTAAATTTGAATCGTGCAGATTTCTATGAAAAGGAAATCAGTTTTCAAGTTTCCTGCTCGTACGGTCCTGGGCGTTATGATCAACGCTATGAACAAGATGGACTAGATTACCCTGTGGGCTATGTCCGCTGGACCGAACAACGTAATTTTGAAGCCATCTTGCTCATGTTAGCTACCGGCCAGTTGGATTTTCTTCCGCTGATCTCCAATCGTGTAGGAATTGAACAGGCAGCCCAGGCGTATAGTATCATTCAGAACGATCCATCTGCCTTGGGAGTGATACTAGAGTATTCAGGTTCTCCGAATCCCAAACAAACGATACCAGTAAAGCAATCAAGTGAGATTGTACCTTCGCGAACTGTGATCGCTGGCATTGTAGGCGCGGGGAATTTCACTCGAGCTACTCTTATGCCCGCACTGAAAAACCTACCGATGCGCAGGAAATATGTTGTAGGACGTACTAATGCGGCTGCCATCCAACATATTGCGCAGAAATTCAATTGTGAAAACGCCACCACGGACTTTGAGCACGTACTGAATGACCCAGAGCTAAATCTAGTATTCATAACCACCAATCATGATTCCCATGCACGACTTATTTGCCAGTCGATGCAGGCTGGCAAGCATGTATTTGTCGAGAAACCTCTGGCCTTAACTCTCGAAGAACTGTGCGAAGTCGCAAGTGTGGCTGAACGACACATGGAACTTCAACTAATGGTCGGCTTTAATCGCCGGTTCAGTCCACACATTGAAAAATGCAAATCACTACTATCCGGCAGAGTTGAGCCTTTGGCTATGCACATGTTGGTCAATGCTGGCGAAATCCCTCCGGACCATTGGGTGCATGATCCACGAGTTGGCGGAGGCCGAATTATCGGTGAGGCTTGCCATTTCATAGATCTCCTAGTATTCCTCTCCGGAAGCAAAGTCAAATCAGTATCTGCCCACAGAATGGGAAACTCAGCAGCTGTGCGCGATGACAAGATGACCATAACAATGGAGTTGGAGGATGGCTCGATCGGCTCAATCAACTACTTTGCCAACGGTAGTAAGAGTTTCCCGAAAGAGTCCCTACAAGTTTTTTCTGATGGCCGAATCTTGCAGATTGACAACTTCCGCCAAACTACGGGTTATGGATTCAGAGGGTTTAAGAAGCTCAAAACAAGCCGGCAGGACAAAGGGCATGCTCGGCAGTTTGCAGAAATCATCGATTCCGTGGCGAAGGGACAACGACTTATTCCGCTAGACCAACTCTATAACGTAACACTTGCTAGTTTTGCGGCAGTCAAAGCTGCTCAAGAACGAAGCGTAGTGAAGTTGGCAAAGGGATTCCTAGGCCTGGAAACGCAGTAACTAGACAAATCAATAGTCGTTTTTCTTCGTCAACGCTCTTCTAAGCTTATCAAGTGCACATTCTTTACTTTCATCAATACTTCTCGACTCGTTCCGGGAGCACAGGCACCAGGTCCTATGAGGCTGCTCAAAAGCTAATTCAACGTGGACATGATGTAACGATGGTTTGTGCAAGTTACGGTGCTGCAAACACAGGTCTCAGTCACCCCTTTAAGAATGGTAAGCGGGAAGGGAAGGTAGACGGAATTCACGTCATAGAATTTGAATTACCGATCTCGAATCGAGACAGCTTAATCAAACGATCGTGGACGTTTGCCAAATATTCTATTCGTAGTAGTTGGGTCGCGATTACACGTCACGCCGATGTTGTATTTGCAACCTCTACACCACTTACGGCCGCAATTCCTGGATTGGCCGCACGGTATTTTCGACGGCGTAAATTTGTGTTTGAAGTCCGTGACTTGTGGCCCGAGCTACCCAAGGCAATGGGAGTAGTCAAGAATCCATTGGTACTTCTTGGCATGGCCTGGCTTGAAAAACGCGCCTATCGCGCCGCACAACACTGCATTGGCCTAGCGCCAGGAATCGCGGATGGAATCGCTAGGCACATTCCTCGCGATCGCATCACCATGATTCCCAACGGCTGCGACTTAGACTTTCTTTCTGCTGATCAATCACAAGCATGGCTTCCTGAATCAGTTCCCAAAAATAACTTTGTGGCGGTGTTTACTGGCACCCATGGTCCCGCAAATGGATTGGATGCGGTCCTAGATGCCTCCAAGGTGTTGAAAGAGCGGAAACGTGACGATATCACATTGCTTCTGGTTGGTGATGGAAAACTCAAGGACCAATTGCAATCGCGAGCTAGGTCAGAAGAATTAGATAATGTTGTCTTTCACGACAACGTGAGGAAAGAGAGCATTCCAGGCCTCCTTGCTAGTTGCCATGTAGGATTGCAGATTTTAGCTAACGTGCCAGCGTTTTATTATGGCACTTCACCGAACAAGTTCTTTGATTACTTGGCTGCTGGAAAACCAGTGATTAATAACTACCCCGGCTGGGTAGCTGAATTGATCACAGAGTACAAATGTGGAATTGCCGTTTCTCCAGATGCTCCAGATGAATTTGCAAATGCGCTTCAGTACCTAGCTGATCATAGGCAATTGACTCAGACAATGGGCGAGGCGGCACGCAAGTTGGCCGAAGACAAGTTTGATCGAAGTAAACTAACTGACAGATTCGTCGAGGTTTTGGAGAACACTCATAACCCAAAAGCGATTCGGTCCTTGCGGTAATGCGGATATTAGATCCATATAAAATAGCCAAAGGCGTCGGTTGGGATAATGTAAGCCGCAGGGTTTGGCACGCTTTCTCAATTCGTAGCGGCTTGCTGCGAAAAAAGCTTGATCCGGAACATTTTCGAGAGCACAAACTTCCGACCAAGAACATTTCAGCCGAACAACGGATCGAAAGCTGGCAGTTGCGACGCCAGAGATTTTTTCGGATCCCAAGCTCTGAGGAACTTAGGCGAATTAGTCCGCCGGAGGAGTGGAATCGAGCCGTTACTGCCGTGTGCGATGCAGCGATTGAGGGCAGGTATCCATTTTTCAGCCGTTGGCAAGGAGAATTGGGCTGGCCTCCCAATTTTAATCTAGATCCAGTAAACCAAGTGCGTTGGCCAGTTGGAGAGCACTGGCTAAATTTCGCTCGGTCGGGTCCTCCTCACAACGATATCAAGCTCGTTTGGGAATCCTCACGTTGCACGCTGTTGTATTTTTTAGCGCGACAGTTTGTGTATTCAAGTGAAGACAAGTGGGCAGAGCATATTTGGCAATTTATTGAGAGCTGGATTGAACAAAACCCGGTAAATGAATCTGCAGCCTGGGCCTGCGGCCAGGAAACATCCTTTCGCATTATGGCGATGCTTACATCAGTCATCACAATCCTAGATTGTCCATGCACAACGGAGTATCGGCTTAAATTGCTTGAATTGTTATGTTGGCAATCGGCCAAACGAATCCAAAGCAACTTGAACTATGCGATTAGCCAAGAGAACAATCATGCACTTAGTGAAGCCGTGGGACTTTGGACGATTGGACTCCTTTTCAATGAGTTCCCTGAATCAAATCAATGGTGCATATTAGGAAAAAAAGTACTTGAGTCTGAAGTTCGACGTCAAATCTACTCTGACGGTTCTTATGTTCAACATTCGATGACTTACCATCGGGTAATGCTTGATGATCTATGTTGGGCAATCGAGCTAGGACGAAAACAAGGATTAGAGTTTTCAAAGACTTTTTTGGCACGGGTAACTTTTGCTACTAATTGGTTACGTCAATTTGTAAACGCATCGAATGGTCGAGTTCCCAATTATGGTGCCAACGACGGTGCGAACGTTTTACCATTGGCGTGCAGCGACTATTTGGATTTCCGTCCCATTTTGCATCTAGCTTCAATGGTCTGCGGAATTGACTCGGGCCTTAAGGATGGTCCGTGGTGTGAAAAGGCCTGTTGGCTGTCAGATCCAAATCGCGTTATTTCGCAAAAGCCGTCAGCACCGGCGTGTCATTGGGAGGCTCCGATTGGGGGCTACTACATCATTCGTGGCCCCGCCAGCCAACTTTTCATTCGTGCGCCAGTGTACCGAGATCGCCCTGGCCAATGCGACACTCTGCATGTTGATTTATGGTATCAGGGATGGAACATTCTTCGGGATGCAGGCAGTTATTGCTATTATCACCAGGAAAAGGAAATCAAAGAGTATTTTTACTCCGCATCGGCCCACAACACCGTCCAAGTATCTACTGCAGAACAAATGACCAAGGGACCAAATTTCCTCTGGTTTGATTGGCCTATCGCCACAGGGCAGTTTTGTTCAGGAACAGAACTACAATGTAAAGCGTCTTTCTCAGGCAAGACTCCGTATCGCCATGCGCGGACAATACGTCGAACGAATGATGATTACGTGATCTCGGATGAAGTTGCCAGTAACTTGAAATACAAGGTTCGTTGGAGATTGATGCCCGAAATCTGTTGGAAAAAAACTGGAGAACGGATTATCAGTGCGATACTTCCAAACGCAGAAAAAATATCTATACAATTCTCAGGCCGAACCAAAAACGAATTTGAGATGTCATTAGTGGATTCCTGGGAGTCGCTTTACTATGGTGAAAAACGCACTTGCCCCTCTGTACTCATTGAGAACTTATCAACAAAATTGGATACCCATATTACCATTGGCAAAAACTGAACCATTCGAAAGCTTCATATGAAGCAGATACTTGAATCCATAAACGAAGTTTTGCAGGACGGGGGCAGAAAACCTTTGCCTAGTATTTGCCGTAGCGACCGTTTACGCGAGGACCTAGAGCTTGATTCACTCGAACTAGCGGTTTTGACCGTTAAGCTTGAGGCAATAACGGGCATAGATGTTTTCGCAAAGGGAATTGCCAAGACAATTGGCGATGTCGAGGATAGATTAGTTGAAAAATAAACCCTTTTTCATAGACCCATCCGACGAAACTTTGAAACTGTATTCGGATTTGGAAAATGACTCACACGCAGTAACCGAAGTACCCGCAATCTACCATTACCGCAACTGCTACGAACTTTTTGTATTGTTGTTGGCGACAATTGAAAATAATTCGAGGCTTGTCCTTGCCGATGGAAGTCGGCTCAACGAGGATGAATTGGAACAAGGAGTGCACTCTTACCTGAACAATCGACCACCTTCGATTCATTCGAGAGGTGAATCCGGTTGGACTCATCAATG
>JAGQOY010000036.1:0-10850 GCA_020427005.1 Planctomycetales bacterium | reverse complement strand
TTGAAATGAGCCATTGTGAAGTCGGTCTAATGACCTCTGGAACAACTGGGATTCCCAAAAAAGTATTTCACACAATGCAAAGTTTGGTGCGATCGGTGCAGGAGGCGTCGAAACATCAAAGCGATGTCTGGGGCCTAACCTACACGCCTACTCGTCTGGCGGGTCTCCAGGTTTTTTTTCAGGCGCTCGCAAATCAGAATACTATTGTTCGATTATTTGGACTCACACCAAGTGCGATGCACGATGCAATTGAAGAATATCAAGTTACGCATTTAAGTGCCACTCCTACATTTTTTAGACTACTCGCTTGCGATGGTACCGTTCACAGAAAAGTAGAGCGTATTACTTTCGGAGGTGAAGTTGTAGATGAGAGAACAATCAGCGCAGTATGCGGCACATTTCCCAACGCTGGATTTAAGAATATTTATGCTTCGACGGAAGCAGGCTCACTCATAATGTCTGACAGTGAGTTATTCAACGTTCACCCTGACGAAAGTCATTTATTCCAAGTTTTCGGGGGCGAATTAGCAGTTCATCGCTCCCTATTGGCAACTTCGCTCCAATCGTCTGTGGATGGTGACTATTACCTAACTGGAGACTGCGTCGAGATAGTTCAGGCCAATCCTCTGATCTTCCGCATCGTTGGACGTAGAGATGATTTTATTAACGTGGGTGGCAATAAGGTAAGTCCGTATAGAATTGAGGCACTTCTACGTGAGATGCCTGAAATTAGGCTTGCAAAAGTTTATGGCATTCCAAATTCTGTAACGGGAAGTCTTGTTGTTTGTGATTTAGTGTTGAACGATGGCATGCAGCTCACTGCTCAAGAAGTAATCGCCGAACTTAAGACACGACTGCCATTGTTTGCTGTCCCACGAATTGTAAATTTCCGCACCGAAATCGACGTTACAATTACAGGAAAACAATCGCGGCACCAATGAATCTGATCATTACAGGAGGTACTCGAGGCTTGGGGTTGGAGATCGCCACCCAACAATTAATAGCAGGACATACGATTGTGATCATGTCCAGATTTATGTCGACAGGTTTGCAATCTTTGATGTCAGAATATTCTAATCGACTTTTTTTTGTGCCAACCGACCTAACTGAACCACAGCTTATTAAAGAAAAATTTGATTCGCCTCCGTTGGGCGATATGGTGGTCCATGGTCTCGTCAACAATGCTGCGTCTGCTTACGATGACTTGGTTAGTAACATTGACTTGTCAGCACTTGATGCAATGTTCCGAATTAACGTGTATTCACCAATGATTCTAACAAAGCTAGTAATTCGCAAAATGTTGCTGCATCGAATTAAGGGTTCAGTTGTTCACATTTCTTCAATTAGCGCCCACGCTGGTTATAAGGGGCTGGCCATGTACGCCGCCTCAAAAGGTGCCATCGAGTCTTTTTCAAAGAATGTAGCACGTGAATGGGGCACATTGGGAATCCGTTCCAATTGCGTCGTCCCGGGATTTATGGAAACTGAGATGACCGAGAGTCTTTCATCTGAACAAAAGGAGCGAATATTTAGGCGAACTTGCCTGAATACTGCGACTTCCACAAGTTCCGTGGCCTCTATGGTAGGTTATCTGCTTTCCGATTTGAGTAGCTCAGTTACTGGACAAGAATTCGTGGTAGATTCGGGGACAATATAGGATTGATTCGAACTTGTAGAATTCTGCCTTATTGCCCGACCAGGAATCCAATATGAGTCTACCTATTCTCGTAATCTTTGGTGACCGAACAGCAAACGAAGTTTTTGAGGCTGCCACGGCGTCTGATCAAGGCAGTTTCGCATCAATCGAAAAGCTCTATTTTGAACCCACGAAGTTTTTGCAGAAAGACTTTCCGCGGCTTACTGCGCTGGCAACACAGATTTTCTATCACGCCGCAATTGCAAACGAACGCATTAAACAACAGGTAGTGAGTCATTGCGATGCCTGTGGCTGGATACCTCGCTCCATAATACACCCATCAGCAATCATCTCTCCATCGGCCAGAATTGCTCCGGGAACATTTATCGCTCCATTGGCTGTAGTTTCCAGCAACGCTGTGCTAGACCAGCATGTAATGGTTCATATCCATGCTTCCATTGGGCATGATTCGCATATATCAGAATTCTCAGCAGTCTTACCCGGTGCTCGAATTTGCGGAAACGTGAAGATTGGAAAACGTTCACTGATTGGAAGTAATGCCTTTGTGGCTGCAGGAATAACAATTGGCGACGACTGCCAAGTGGACGCATTAACTTACGTTCTGAAAAGTTTGCCATCCAACCACGTATTTTCGACGCGAGCGAAATCTCCTGTACTAAGAGTTGATTGTAGATGACAGTATCATTACCTAAGAGAATTGTTGATGCTGTTAGAACCGCTATTGGTCCTAGCGACGACCTCGTATTACTTCACGGCCCATACTTACCACCAAAGGCCAGGGAGTATATTGATGACTGCCTTGAAACTGGTTGGGTCTCGTCAGCAGGTTCTTTCGTAACCAGGTTTGAGGAAGAGCTCGCTCGATTCACGGGTGTCAAACGTGCCATAGCAACTGTTAATGGTACGGCAGCTCTAGAAATCTGCTTACGCTTGGCAGGAGTAGCATCTGGAGATGAAGTACTTTGCCCTTCCCTCACGTTTGTTGCAACTGCCAACGCTATCAGCCACATGGGTGCAATCCCTCATTTCGTAGATGTATGTCCGAAGCGACTTGGTTTGTCGCCGATTGCTTTGCGGCTCAGACTTGACGAAATAGCCGTGCGGGAAAACGGTATTTGGCGTAATCGGCAATCTGGCCAGAAAATATCAGCAGTTTGTCCGATGCATTGCCTTGGGCACCCCTGCGAAATGCAAGCGATTGCTGAGGTTTGTAATGAATACGAATTGCCTGTTGTTGAGGACGCAGCCGAATCCTTAGGATCTTTTTACAACGATAAGCATACAGGGCGGTTCAGCGTGGCTGCCTCCATCAGTTTCAATGGAAATAAAATTGTCACCACGGGGGGAGGCGGTGCAATACTAACGGACAATGACGAATTAGCGAACCTAGCCAAACACATAACGACTACTGCAAAAATCCCACATGCCTGGGAGTTCTTCCATGATCAAGTGGCCTGGAATTATCGTCTACCAAACATCAATGCTGCGCTAGGTGTTGCTCAGTTGGAAGTATTGCCCAAATTACTCGTGGCCAAACGTCGTTTACACGAATTGTATCGCGATGCATTTGGAGCATTGAAGGGAGTTAGGTTATTGGTAGAGCCCCCCGACAGCGTAAGCAACTACTGGCTCAACGCCATTGTCCTGGAAGAATCTGATCTTCTCCATGATTCTCTGCAGGAACTTTCAGATGCCAAACTGCAAAGCCGACCACTTTGGGCACCGATGCACACGCTGCCAATGTATCGAGACAACCCTCGAGGCTCCATGACCGCCACCAATTGGGCAAGCCAATCTATTGTTAACATTCCGAGTTCTGCACAGCTAGCTTTTCCATTCATGGAAAGCGAGTCAATCTAGTTAGCTTATCAATTAGCGAGACGGTCAATTGCAATTAGCAAAACTTAAATTCCTTCGTCGATTTGCAATACCCCTGCTGCGATATTTAAATCCCGGGGATATCACCATCAAGAATCATTACACGGGAGATACCCTTTGTTTGCACTCCTTCAAACACAAGGGGTATTGGTACCACGGAAAACGGCGTGAACATGAGACCATGGAGCGATTCCGGACCATTATTGGTGAGAGTGCCTGTGTAATTGAAATCGGTGGACATATAGGATACATCACTCAATTCTTTGCAAAGCTGGTTACGAAAAATGGAATGGTTGTCGTATTCGAACCAGGTGAGAACAACCTTAAATATTTAAAAAAGAATATTCAGACGCTACCACAGGTAACTTTAGTAGAGATGGCTGTTTCAAATGAAGATACAGTCGCACAGTTTTACCTGGATGATCTCACAGGACAAAACAACTCGTTGCTTGGCGAATATGAAGTTTTGGCCGCCAACCAAAGTGCTGCATTTGTAGAACTTACTAAAAACCAAGTCACTGTTACAACTTGCAAGTTAGATTCTTTCCTTCGCGATAGCAAACACCTTCCTGACTTTGTCAAGATCGATATTGAAGGGGCCGAGGTGCTTGCTTTAGAAGGTATGACAAATACGCTTCGCAATCTCAAGCCAACAATCATGGTGGAAATTACTGCCAATCATAGGGCAGCAGCAGACTTACTACTTGCTCAGGGTTATGAGTTGTTTTCGCCTGACGGAAAAAAGATTCAAAACGGCGAACTCCCCAATGGAAACACATTTGCCCTCCATCCAGAAAAACATAAAGTGATTCTTGAAAAACTGTCATGGTCTTAGGTGCCCAGTTCTCATGTCGAACGTACTAGTCTGTTCTGCTGGCCGGCGAGTAAGCCTCGTTACAGCATTCAAAACTGAATTAAAGAGACTCTTAGGAAACAGGAACTCCGTCTTAGCATGCGATCTTTACCCTGAACTCTCTCCAGCTTGTCAGATCGCAGATCAATGCTTTGAAACCGGACAATTCTCCGATATTGAATATGTTCCAAAACTTCTTTCTGCCTGCGTTGAGCGCGATGCAAAACTCATTGTCCCCACGCTCGATACTGAACTATTACTGTTATCGTCGAATGTTGGCCAATTCGAGTCCGCTGGAACAAATCTTGTGATATCTGATTATCAATTGGTTCAAAAATGTCGCGACAAATCAAAGACAAATGAGCTTTTCTTGCAATACGGGTTTAAGGTTCCCAAAGCGATAGACCCACAATTGGGACAGTACCCATTTTTTGTAAAACCGATTTCCGGTAGCAGTAGTCAAGACATCTATGTGATCAGATCCGACGAGGACCTAGCACCCAAGCTACTTGATGGCAGCAGGTTCCTACACATGGAGTACCTATCGCCAGACGAATTTGATGAATACACAATAGACTTGTATTACGACCGATGCTCGAATCTGCGGTGCGCCGTACCTCGAAAGCGAATCGCCGTTCGAGCCGGTGAAATTGCGAAAGGTATAACTGAAAAAGGTGCACTACTTGAAAAAATTTGGAGCCAGCTTGGTTACATGGGTGGTGCGAGAGGATGTATTACACTTCAAGTGTTTGTTGGTCGTACCGATGGTGAAGTATATGGAATTGAAATCAATCCAAGGTTCGGCGGCGGGTATCCTTTGAGCTACCAGGCCGGAGCAAATTTCCCTGCCTTCCTAATAACTGAATACCTCTTAGATCAACCTATCCCAGAGTTTCACGACTGGGAGGAAAATCTGCTGTTCCTAAGATATGATGCTGAGATCCTGATCCATGCATTTGATTCTAGATAGTCATTCAGTCGTCGTATTCGACTTAGATGACACTCTTTACAAAGAAGTTGACTATGTCAAATCGGCATACCGGTATATTGCATCATCCATTCGCGAAGAATGTGGTGAATGTTATTTTGAACTGCTTTGGAATGCGTACCATAATGGCGAGGATGCGTTTGGGTTACTGTCAAAACAGCCCAATGTTAATAGGTCAATCTCTGACCTAGTGGAAATGTATCGGTTTCATATGCCGACCATTGAACTCGAGAAGGGTGCGAGCCAGCTCATGACGGACTTAATGTATCACGGAGTCAATCTAGGCTTGATTACTGACGGACGCCATAAGACACAAGTAAACAAGCTGAGAGCATTAGGGATCTTTGACTACTTTTCTCTGATCGTTGTGTCTGAGAGTTTTGGTTCTGAAAAACCATCGCCCGCGAACTACCTGGCATTTCAGAGTCAGTTTCCTGCCGGTAATTACACCTATGTTGGAGATAATCTAAAGAAGGATTTCGTTACACCAAATTCCCTTGAATGGACAACGATTTGCATAAGGGATGACGGTCGGAATATTCACAAGCAAGATTGGTCACTTCCCGACAAATATCTTCCTAAGTACTGTGTAGAGAGCATTCCCGACATTGTAGTTAGTATGAAGACGAACTGAAATTGGCTCGCGATACAATGTCAACTTACCGCATAAAGTCGCAAACCGTTCTTCCTAGATGCTCCCCTTTGGCCTGATTTGAAAACGGAAAATGGCAATGGCAGATACCTTCTCGAGTATCCTAAATCTAATTGGACGTGAAGCACCTCTCTTTCAAGAGGATCTAGACACTTACCAATCTGAACTCGAACAAAAAATCAAGAATGGCCGCTTCTTAGTAGTCGGAGGTGCAGGGTCTATCGGCAGTGCAGTTGTAAAAGAGATTTTCGCCCGCAATCCTAAAGCTCTTCATATCATTGATACTTGTGAGAACAATTTGGCCGAATTGGTCCGTGACCTACGATCGTCGTTAGGTTATATCGCTGGGGATTTCCATGCATTTTGCTTTGACATTTTGGGGTCGGAGTTCGAAGCGTTTGCGAACTGTTACATTACCAAGGAATTCAGTTACGACTATGTTCTTAACTTTTCTGCCCTGAAACACGTACGAAGCGAAAAGGACCCTTTTACTCTTATGCGCTTGATTGACGTGAATATCTTTCTAACCAAAAAATTGCTTGACTTTTCGAAGAGAATTGGAGCAAAGAAGTTTTTTTGCGTATCAACGGACAAAGCGGCGAATCCTGTCAATATGATGGGCGGTTCAAAACGTATCATGGAGATGTTTTTACTGGGCGAGGAAGGCTCTACCGCTGTGTCAACAGCTCGATTTGCAAACGTTGCATTCTCGGACGGATCTTTACCGCATGCCTGGACAGAACGAATTCGAAAACGCCAGCCACTTGCCGCACCAAACGATATCCGACGCTACTTCGTTACCGGCCAGGAGGGAGCACAACTCTGCCTGTTCTCAATCCTACTTGGTTACGATCGAGAAATTTTCTTCCCGAAACTAAGTCCACGCTTGCACCTAATTACCTTCTCATCCATGGCAGAGAAGTATCTAGAATCTTTGGGTTACACACCTGTGCAGTGCGATTCTGAGGAAGAAGCACGCAACCGCGTAGATGAGCTGGCGAAAAACAAATGCTGGCCAACGTACTTTTTTAAAACTGACACCACCGGGGAAAAAGATTTCGAAGAATTCTATACCGCTGAAGAGGAGGTCGATTGGCAACGCTACGCTGAGATCGGCGTAGTGCGCAACGACGCTCTAGCAGACCCCCATCAACTGAATGAGTTTGCTGCGCGCATGGCCGAACTTCGACGCCAACAACAATGGACCAAACAAGATTTGGTCGAAGCGTTTGCAAAACTCTTACCCAATTTTGCCCATAAGGAAACCGGAAAGAATTTGGATAACCGCATGTAGCGTGTTAGCCAAATATTAGGTCTTATCTCCGGTTCCAGCTCGTCCTTTTTCTCTTGCACTGAGTTCGCTCATCAGCTCAGTTTTTAGGTAGACAGAATTATGGCCAAGCGTTTACTTGATATCGCAGTTTCTGCAACTGTACTTTTGATACTGGCCGTGCCATTATCAGTCATAATCATTATCTTGAAATTGACAGGGGAACGCGAAGCATTCTATTTTCAGGAACGAATTGGCTTTTTGGGGAAAGTATTTAAAGTCACCAAATTCGTTACGATGGTTAAAAATGCTCCCAATCTCGGTACACAAGATATCACTTTAAAGAATGATCCCCGAGTCTTACCGGTTGGAAAAATGTTACGCAAAACGAAACTGAATGAGGTACCTCAGTTTTGGGATGTGCTTGTTGGAAAGATGTCTTTGGTTGGCTGGCGTCCATTGATGCCCAAGGGTTTCGCAGATTATCCCGAATCAGTTCAAGCAGAGATCGTTAAAGTAAAACCTGGTTTAACCGGAATTGGTTCTCTTGTATTCCGAGACGAAGAGGCCATTATTGCGATGGCCGAAGCCGATGGAAAAGACCTGCGTGAATGTTATCGCAACGACATCATGCCCTATAAAGGCGCCTTGGAAGTTTGGTATGTCCAACACGGAAATCTTTGGATAGACCTAAAAATCATGATTGGAACCGCCGTAGCAGTATTACGTCCGGGTTGGACTGGATATGCGAAGTGGTTTGACAAACTTCCTCAACCAACTTCATCTATTTTGTGCAGACACTTGGGAAATTACTGACTCCCTCGTTCATGAATCAAAGCAATTTAGCGCATGAATTTCCTTAACCGACTATACAACCTAAAAGTAGTTCAAGGAGCGGGACCATTGCTCCCTCTTCTCGCGTTGCTTTCCACGCTTCCGTATGCTGCGATTTATTTACTGAATCTCTGGGGATTACCCCATTACCAATTCTTTCCTTTGCCCCTCATTGCGGTCGGAATCCTGGCTAAGCAACGATGGGGAGCGGAATTTAGGGGAAATCTCTGGTTTCGCCTGTTTAGAAGTTTGCTTCTATCGGCAGGAATTGGCGGTACTTTTTTCGCTACGATTTTCGCTTCGCCTTGGATGGGCTTTTTTGGATTCGCATTATGTCTTGCAGGCTGGTTGGCGTTTCGACAAGATGAATCAAGCGATCAGAGCCTCATCTATCTGGCACTGCCAGTGTTGCTTATTTGGCAGCCCCCTTGGGACACAATAGTTACCGGCGACACAATCCTAATTCAAACTCTTCAACTAGTAAGCGCTCGACAGTCTTCACAGTGGTTAGATCTTCTAGGATATATTCACCATCAACCTGGAACGGTCCTGGAGTTTTCAGGACGGAGCTTCGGTGTTGCAGAAGCATGTAGCGGAATTCAATCCTTTTTCACGGTGCTTTGTTTTGGAGCGTTGTTAGTCGTATTTCTGCGCCGTGGCCCACTACACAGTGCATTTCTTTTGGCAAGCTGTCCGATATGGGCAATTCTCATGAATACGATTCGAATTACAGCCATTCCAATCGCATTCAAATTGACTGGACTCGACCTTTCGCACGGAGTTCAACATGACCTTTTGGGTTATAGCACAATGGCGTTGGCCATACTCCTATTGCTTAGCACAGACGAGCTGCTGATCAAGACTCTCGGAATCATGTCGCTTGGCAGTTGGATACAAAGAATGTCCAGTGCCTCGTCTCCCGACAGTTCAATTCCTGCAGACGGCTTGCGGGGACGCAGTAAGTGGCAAGCAGTGTTGTTGGCTCCAAGTCTATTGCTGTTTGCAGCCTTTTTTGGAATTCAAGTTTATGACATTAAGGAATCCTGGGGCAGAGACAGAAACGTCATCGACTTTTTTAGAGATGAACCAGTTCTAGAGATGACTGCTGGCGACGCCCCAAAGGAACTCGCTGGGTGGCCACAGAGAAATTACGAACAGGAAACACGTTCGCGCGGAAATGACGATCTTGGTGAACGGAGCGATTTGTGGTTCTACGACGCGCCGTTTGGAACGGCAATGATTTCATTTGACCAGATGTTTCCTGGTTGGCATGAACTTACAAGATGTTACAGAAATGCTGGTTGGCAACCTGTTCAAAGAGTTGTGATTGACGGGACTGAGGCCGAAGGGTGGCCAATGGTTATTGTTCACATGACGAGAAACAACGAGCGGGGTTTTTTGGTTTTCTCTGAAGTGGATCGAGCAGGAAAACTCTTACAGCCGCCGGGTGAATACAGTTACTGGACGATCCTTCAGGAACGTTTGCGAGCACGCCTTACCCCTTCCGTGCGAGGAGCACTTTTTAGCTCAGTCGCCTATCAAATTCAGGCATTTGTCACAACCTATGAGCCGCTGTCTGACGATGAACAGGCCTTGGTTTTGCAGCGTTTTATGGACGCAAGGATGCATCTTTGGAACGTCGCTCAAAAACGCTTATAGGACATCTGTAGCAACTTCCTACATCTGCTACGCATTGGCGATCTATTTCGATGCGAACATATCGCATGCCACATAAGAGTTTAGATTTTACATGCAACCAATAGAAACTGCATTTGGGCGCCCAGCTCGTTGGCGCGGAGCGATTCCCGCTGTGGCAGTGGGATTCGGATCATTGCTCCTAGGAATTTACAGTATCTTCGTTTTGCCGGAGCGACTTCGGCCCCAATACTTAGCTTCACTGAGTTCGGCTCAGGCAGAGTATCGGGAGCTAACTGAGTCAACAACTCCGTTCGTCTCTTGGAGACTAGGAGAGGTAGCGGGTGATCTAGATGTTATCTTCAGTCGCCTGATTGGTCTCGAAGCAGGACAGCCTGAGCGCTATTGGGAGTGGGCAGAATTCTTGGAAACCCATACAAAAAACCTTGATAAGAGACTTCAGGATTCGGCAGCAAGCGTGCAAGATGACGTGAAAACTCGCCTTGAGAAACAAGCGAGGGAATTTGATGCGAAGGCACTCGAGCTCTACCACCAGCTCGCATCAGGACAATCCATATTTCAACCCCGGGCTCTGCTCCGGGAAGCAGAGCATTTTTATGTGCAAGGAATTGCCAGCCTGGGTGTCGACGACAATTCTGGATTGACAGATAAGCTGCGAGATCTTTGGAACGAATCAACAGATCAAAGCTCGGAATTCAGAGACTCGGCCCAACTCATGCTAGTAAGAATGCTGATCGAAAATGCCTGGCAGCATTCAGATGGAAGTAGACTGATTTTCCAACCTAAGCCTGCAAGGGAAGCCTTAGACGTTTGCCAGGACAAGACGTACCAGTCTGTGAGCAAGCAACACCAGGCAAGAATTCAAGCGGCCTCATCCTTATTGCAGGCCATGCTAGGTGATTTGAATGACGAAAACACTTTATCTGTTGTCAACGACCTGGAGGAATTCATAAGCGTAGACTTTTCTGACGAATGGAATGACCAACTGGCTGAGCTCGAACTGGCAATGCTCGACAGTGATTGGCCAAAAATATCTTATGTGCTGTCGAAAAAATCGATTCA
>JAGQOY010000368.1 GCA_020427005.1 Planctomycetales bacterium | reverse complement strand
CGCAGATCAATACCAAAATCAGTAAACAAGCAAATTGTCGGATGGGAACCATAGTCAGTCTTTACACGTGCAACTGAGGAGATTTTGATGAAAGAAAAATTTGTTCCGAATTTGGGCTGAAGAGCCCCTTGGTCCAAAAGAGTTCTACATTTTCCATTCATAAACCAGCCCATTTCGAGCTGGTTTATTCGGCATATTAGTTTTGAGCCTGGCAAATGGAGGTCGCAGCTTTCGGTTACTGCGGAAGACCTGCAGCTTCGCCTCCATTGCGGCTGCCTAATGCGCCCCAAACTCCATATGGAGATGGTCCCGAACGTAGGCGTGTATCATCAACAGTTTGGTTTCCGGCGTCGATATTCTGGCTGATGAACTGTACCGAACCATCTCCCATAGTGACCTGCGCACCTCCAGTATGATGACTGCTTAGCGTTCCCATATCCTCGTTCCCATCCACTCCACCCCAATGACATGTGGGTCCATTGGGTGGAACGAGAGTCGCGAACCCAGCAAAGTATGGTCGACCTTCAGGCATTCGGCCACCTGATGGTCGGAAGTCTGCACGCACTGGCGGTATCAGTCGGCGCGTGGTTGGGTCAACCCGAGCGGCACAGGCGGCCGGATTCCACGAACGCATGTTTACCGCAACTCCTCCCAATATGTCGTCCGGTGCTCCGCCCGCAACGCGTTCTCCAAGCATAATTGTATTGCTCAGACCGTCAGGTACGCCGCCAATGGCCAACCATCGGTCTACTTGAAACATGCCGCGGTTGTCGGCTCCATTTTGCCCCAGAAAGAAATGGTTTTGGTAATAGTCGTCCCCAACACACACACGATAATTCATGACGGATGGGCTTTCCCGTCGGTTCGACGGTAAAGGGTCAGATGGGCACAGCATGTAGGGATGATCCACTTCCCAACCGCTATTGGCCATCCATGCTACTAATTGAGCATTTCCAGGTCTGGAGCCTTTGAGCGTATGCCACGGGTTGGGAAGCCCGCCACCGTTGGAATGATCTCGGCTCGCTTGCGAGACTAAGGCGTTGTAGTAGTTGCCTTGTTCAATAAATGGCAATACTGCAATTGCCCAACCGTACCGCCTCTCGGCAGTCTGATATTGGAGCCGGGTCCTGGCCCCCATGGCTGGAAGCTTTTTATTGGCGGACTCATAGTTGAGCATCGCCAAGCCAAGCTGCTTGAGGTTGTTGGAACACTGCATGCGCCGGGCAGCCTCCCGGGCGGCTTGAACGGCTGGAAGTAGCAGACCTACCAATATCCCAATAATTGCAATGACAACCAGCAGCTCCACCAACGTGAAGCCTAATCGTTTCCTCATTATTTGTCTCCAAACAGATGTGCATACTAATATTACAGAATGTTAATAATAACATTTTTGTAATAATTTGGCATTCATCTTTTGGACATCTTTTGCCGAATTTGCTCAGCTATTCGATTGCGAACCGCTATCAGGGTGGATTTTTGTTATCTCACGAAAGCGGGAGGCGTATCGCCAACGCTGCCACCAATTTGCAAGATGCAATTGAGGGTCGGTGGGGGGGATGACATGCAGTTTGCCGCGTCGAGTTTTTAGCACGAGTTTTCCGTCGTCTTGCACCTTCTCAACTACCCAAAACTTGTCAACCAAATACGAATAGCTTTCGCCTTTTGACGCGGCTGTTACATCTTTGGCTCGAGGACCTGGGGCGACGCTGACCTTTGATTTCGTATAAACCACCCAATCTCCTGCTCGATATTTGGTTTTCATTTCCATTCAGCTTCCGGTAGGTTTACAAACGGCGCAAAACGTAATTAAATCTTCATAGAAAATTAATCGAATATTTGCCAGGCCTAAACATTTGGGCTGCTGGACTCCCAATCCTACCTCCCGAATGAGCGATAGCCTGATATACGAAAGGGTCTCCTTTGGATTTTTCATTATTAATCAAACTTGTCTGCGACACAGTGGGAGGCCTCGGAATTTTCCTGCTGGGAATGAAGTACATGTCCGATGGCATGCAGGCGGTTGCTGGCAAGAGTCTCCGTCGGATGATAGCGGCTGTTACCGGAAATCGATTTTTGGCAATCTTGGCGGGTACCATGGTGACCTGCATTGTGCAGTCGAGCTCCATCACCACGGTTATGGTGGTGGGATTCGTAAACAGTGCCGTGATGGAGCTTTCTCAGGCCGTCGGTGTGATCATGGGGGCCAACATTGGGACGACAATTACAGGCTGGATTCTCGTATTAAAAATCGGCAAGTACGGGCTGCCGCTGTTGGGTTTGGGAGCCTTTGTGTATTTATTCTCCAAAGGGGAACGCCCCAGATTTTGGGCCATGACGGCCACTGGTATTGGCATGGTGTTTTTCGGCCTTGAACTGATGAAAGACGCCTGTGCCATCATCAAGGATATGCCCGATTTCGAGGCCTGGTTCCATGCGTTTCGTGCCGACAGCTATTTCGGCGTTCTAAAGTGCGCCCTGGTAGGTTGTATCCTCACGACGTTGATTCAGTCTTCTTCAGCCACGTTAGGAATCACAATATCGCTGGCATTCCAAGGGATCATCAACTACGAAACAGCAGCAGCGTTGGTACTTGGTGAGAACATTGGTACGACCATTACGGCTTTTTTGGCTTCGCTGGGAACGACCACCAACGCACGCCGTGCAGCCTACTTTCATGTGCTTTTTAACATGGTGGGCGTGTTTTGGATAACGGCCGTGTTCAGTGGGTACGTGAGATTGATTCCCTGGCTGGTTGGAGTGACTCCCAATGAGGCCGTGGTGGCAGACGGCGTGTCAACCTTCCCCCACACCACTCCGGCAATCGCGGCCACGCATACGGTGTTCAATATCGTGAATACGTTGCTGTTCATTCCCTTTGTCCCTCAAATTGTGCGGCTGTTGGATTGGGGAATTCCAGGTACCGGCTACAAAGAAAAGCCCAAGCTGACTGATTTAGATATTCGCATGCTCGATACGCCCCTGTTGGCTATTGAACAATCGCGCAAAGAAATTCAGAAGATGGGTGATGGTTGCCAAAAAATGCTGGCTTGGGTTGGTGAATTGCGCTTGCAAGACACGCCAGATCAAGCCCTAGCGGACAGAGTGAAACATCGAGAGCAGGTGTTGGATCACGTACAGGACGAAGTTGCAGTCTACGTGACTCATTTGTTGTCTGGTAACGTACCCCATTCTGTGGCCGATGAAGCCCGTTGCCAGCTCCGAATGGCCGATGAATTTGAATCCATGAGCGACTACATTTATGACCTAGATAAATTTGATCGGAAGTTACGTCGCGATGGCTTCCGCTTCTCTCCTACGCAACTCGAGGACTTGGATCGTTTGAACGCGGCGGTGCGGGAATATGTTCAGGAGATCAACACGGGGGTGATTCAGGGAAATAGAAATGTACATTCCAAATCGGACCCTCGATCGCAACGACTCAAGGAGCAAATCAAGAGTATCCGGCGCAAGCACTTGGAAGATCTATCGAGCGGTGAGATGGCACCGTTGGTCTCGGTGGCATTTCTGGCGGTACTCAATGCTTATGTCCGAGTCCGTGACCATGCCTTGAATATTGCTGAACTCGTAGCCGGTGAGAAGTGAGAGCAGCAATAACACTATGGCAACGATTGGCCAGCATCATGCCATCACGAAATCTTTAATGGTTCGACCACCCGCTCGGCTCGTGGGACGTACTTGTAGTAGGACTAGGGCAAACTTCACAAAAGGCGAGCGGCAGGAATAAACGTCCCAACCCGAAACGTAAGTGAGGGATTCCCTCGCTGACGCTTCGGGTTAGGATTGGTAGATTTATTTTCTGCTGC
>JAGQOY010000367.1 GCA_020427005.1 Planctomycetales bacterium | reverse complement strand
GTTTTTGAGACCTGCGTGCCTGTTGTTATTGGCTTCTGGGCAGGCCCTGCTCCATGGCTCAATTGCTGGGAATATCGTTCCAAGGGCGGCCAACTGTGGCGCTCGATGAGTTTTTTGGGAAGTGGCAGAGCTTTTACTTCCACTCGCTAATTCTCTAGGGAGAGAATTCCGATGCACAGTGATTCACACAGTGATTTAGTAGTACTAGGTGGTGGACCCGGCGGATACGCGGCAGCTTTTCTGGCTGCCGACGAAGGGATGCAAGTTACATTGGTTGAGGCCAATCCGCGATTGGGGGGCACTTGTTTATTGCGAGGCTGTATTCCCTCAAAAGCCCTTTTGCATGTAGGACGCGTGATTTCAGAAGTGCAAGAATTGGGTTCGGAATGGGGAGTCTCATATGACTCACCCAAAATCGATGTTGCACGGGTGAGAGAGCGAAAAGAGAAAGTGATTTCGACGCTCAGCGGAGGCCTGGCACAGCTTGCCAAGCGTCGCAACGTTACAGTTATTCAGGCTCAGGGGATCTTTGAAAACAGCACCACCATGCGCTTGGAGGGTGATCACGAGTCAATCCCAGTTGGAGGGAGACTGACCTTTAAACACTGTATTCTGGCAACGGGTAGCGTGCCCGCCATGCCACCGAACTTCAATATTGGTAGCGACCGAGTAATGGATTCCACCGGTGCCCTGGCGCTAGCGGATATCCCAGATACTTTGCTCGTAGTTGGTGGTGGGTATATCGGTCTAGAAATGGGATCGGTCTACGCCAATTTGGGAACGAAGGTCACGGTGGTTGAATTGTTAGAAGGCCTGTTAATGGGTGCCGACCGCGACTTGGTAAAACCACTTCAAAAACGGCTGGACGTTTTATTCAACAAACGCATTTACTTAAATACTAAAGTTGGTTCGCTGGCCGATGTTGGCAATCAAGTAGAAGTTACCTTCGAAGGCCCTGGAAAATATGGGCACGAACGGTTTGATCGAGTACTGGTAAGCGTTGGGAGACGACCGGTATCAGGCAATATCGGACTAGAAAACACACAGGTGCAATTGGATGCCCGAGGCTTTGCCGTCTGCGACAAGCAAATGCGGACCCATGATCGGCACATTTTCGCCATCGGAGATGTGGCCGGTGAACCGATGCTAGCTCACAAAGCCTCACACGAGGCCAAAGTAGCGGTGGAAGTGATTCTTGGTCAATCTGCAACCTTTGACAAAGCGGCCATACCAGCTGTGGTATTCACCGATCCTGAAATCGCGTGGGCAGGGCTGACCGAAGAGGAAGCCAAACGCCGTGGGCAGCAGGTCGATGTGGAAGTTTATCCTTGGGCCGCCAGCGGTCGCGCCCAGGCTCTGGGACGCACGGAGGGCTTGACCAAATGGTTGGTAGAGCCTGAAACGCACCGGGTACTGGGGTGTGGTATTGTCGGAGCTGGCGCTGGTGAGCTAATCGCCGAAGCCGTGTTGGCCATCGAAATGCGTTGTGAAGTACGTGACGTGATCGAGTCGATCCACCCGCATCCGACCCTCAGCGAGACGCTCATGAATGCGGGGGAAGTTCACTATGGTACGGCTACGGAAATCTATAAACCCAAACGCCATTGATGCCAGTCGAGACCATCGTGTGGGAATGGCCTGGTGCCAAGTTTATTGGACAGCTGGCCAATGCGTCACAGCTGAAGTTAGAGTTCAACAAATCAATCAAGCAAAATGCGAGAGTCAATTATGAAGGCCATGTTGCTAAGCGAATACAAGCAACTTGAAATCGTCGATATGCCCGAGCCAGATATCGGGCCTCGAGATTTGCTGGTAAGAGTCGCTGCCTGTGGGATATGCGGAAGCGACATACATGGTTGGGATGGCTCGTCTGGTCGCCGTATTCCACCCTTGGTCATGGGGCATGAGGCGGCGGGAGTGGTTGAACGCATTGGCAGTGAAGTAAATCGATTCGCCATTGGGGATCGCGTTACTTTCGATTCAACGGTGTCGTGCGGACGTTGTCAGTTTTGCGTTCAAGGAAGGATTAATCTGTGCGATAACCGACAAGTACTAGGGGTCTCGTGCAATGAATTTCGCCGACATGGTGCCTTTGCAGAGTTGGTTGTAGTACCCGAGAATATCAGCTACCACTTGCCCCAGGGACTCGCTTTCGAACATGCCGCACTCATTGAGGCTGTTTCCATTGCTGTACACGCTGCTAATCGGACACCCGTCACTCTAGGCGACACGGCAGTGGTTGTGGGAAGCGGGATGATTGGCTTGCTGGTGGTGCAGACAATTCGACTTGCGGGCTGCTCTCAAGTTATTGCCGTCGATTTAGAAGACAGCAAGCTCGAAATTGCTCGTTCCTTAGGTGCCTCCGTGACATTAAATCCAAAAACCTGCGATGTGCCCGCGGAAGTTAAGAAGCTAACCGGGGGACGGGGAGCTGATGTTTCCTTGGAAGTGGTGGGAGCGACGGTTACGGTTCGAACAGCTATCGAATGTACGCGTAAGGGTGGGTCGATTACGTTGGTTGGCAATCTGGCACCTAATGTAGAGTTACCATTGCAGGCAGTCGTGACTCGTGAGCTAAATGTCTTGGGCAGCTGTGCTTCTAACGGGGAATACCCGCAGTGTATTGACCTGCTCAATCGCGGTTTGATCAAAGTCGACCCGCTCATCACTGCTCAGGCCACGCTCGATGAAGGACCCGATTGGTTTGCTCGGCTTTACGATGGTGAAGCAGGTGCAATGAAAGTTATTCTCAAACCAAATGCTTAGTTGACTTCTCTTCGGCCACCTAATACATCAAAAAATAATAATTTTTTGCATACTATTAGCTTGGCTGATTTTGCCTTGCAGTGGTGTGATTGCCGTCGCTAAGCTTGCTTGGCGGTAATGATATTGGCCATGAGCAGGTGCGGTCTGATGGCGATGCATGGTATCGGAGGGTACATTGGACTGCGATTGGGATTGTGACGGACTTGGAGAATTGTCAGCATTAGTCCAAAATTCGGTAGGCTACTGCAATTCGACTCGCGATTGCGAGTTGTGTGGAAGTATTTTTTTGATGCAAGGCGGCTTTTGATACATACTGTGTCGCAAAATTAGGCAGACAATGATGGAGTTTGGAAATCCACTCATGGTAATCGAGTGGAACATTCACATTAGATCCACTTTGTAAACAATAGTTTCCTGGGTGGTGTAATTCCGACTTCCGTCGATATCGCTGTGATATTGAGCGATTCAAGTTACCGGGAGAATGTTATGACAGATGCTAAGACTCTTCAGGACAAGGCGCTGGCAGCGAGTAGCGGTCAGTTGCCACCGCCTGTAGATGCCGACCCTGCCGAAACCGCAGAGTGGATGAGCTCTTTGGAGTATGTGCTCAAGAGCAAGGGGGCCGAGCGAGTCAAATATCTTTTGAAGTCGCTTGAGACTCGAGCTCGACGAGACGGAGTGGATATTCCGTTGGAGGTGAATACTCCCTATATCAACACCATCCCTACATCTCGCCAGCCGGCCTACCCGGGCAATCGCGAAACGGAACGTCGGATCAAGAGTATCATCCGTTGGAATGCGATGGCGATGGTACAGCGAGCAAACCAAAAGTCCAATAGCACGCTAGGCGGACACATCAGTACCTTTGCTTCCAGCGCGACACTATACGAAGTTGGATTCAATCACTTTTTTCGTGGACGGGGAGAAAGCGGTTACGAGGGGGATATCATCTACTTTCAAGGCCACGCCTCTCCAGGCATGTACTCCCGGGCGTTTATGGAAGGCCGTTTGAAGGCAGAGAATCTTGAGAATTTTAGAAGAGAACTTCAGGCTGAACGCGGCCTGTCTA
>JAGQOY010000366.1 GCA_020427005.1 Planctomycetales bacterium | reverse complement strand
CAGCAACAGATTGTGCTTTACAACACTGACAATGGTGAGCTGGTCGGGATTCTGCCGTTTCCTGAAGGTGAGGCCCACTCACTGACCTTTTCTCGCGATGGCTCTTACTTGCTTGTTGGGGGTGGTCATCACAGCAGTATGGGACTTTCGGTCCTGTACGACGTTCGTACCGGTGATCGTGTAGCGCGTGGTGGTGATGAACTGGATATCGTCTTTGGCAGCGACGTGAACGAGTCGCTGACGCGAGTTGCTGTGGGCGGCCCCAAGCGGATGGTCCGCATTCATAATCTGGCCAATGGTGAGTTGGTCTTTGAAATGAAGAAGCACACCGACTGGATTTACGATGTTCGTTTCAGTCCTGACGGTGTGTTGATCGCTTCGGGAGACCGTGCTGGTGGTTTGGTCCTGTGGGAAGCAGACACTGGCAGGTTGTACTTGGACTTGATTGGCCACAAGGATGCGGTGCGCGGAGTAGCTTGGCGAGCCGATTCGAATTTAGTCGCGTCAGCGTCACTGGATGGAACCGTCAAGCTTTGGGAGGTTTTCAACGGCAACCAGATCAAGAGTTTTAACGCTCATGGCGGCGGTGTGACTGGGATCTCGATGGCCCGTGACGGTCGCATTGTGACGTGTGGCAAGGACCGATTGGTCAAGCTGTGGGATGCAAATGGGAACGCTGTACGCGATTTCCCTGCGATGCCTGAAGCAGTCTTAGAAGTTAGCTTTTCACATGACGGTGGCAAGGTTATCGCAGGCGACTGGTCTGGCAAGGTCTTAATGTGGAACACGGACGACCCTGCTCAAGTGATTGAGTTGTCGCCAAATCCTCCCACGCTTGAAACTCGAATTGCGAGTGCTCAGCAGGCAAGTGCTGAGGCAACTCGCGTGTTTGAAGAACAGAACGCTGCCCTAGCAGCACTGACGCAAAAACTGACCGAGGCCACTACACAAAAAGACCAAACGACGACCGAGTTGACGGCGGCAAAACCAGAATCAGAGCAATATGAAGCGGCCCGAGTCGCAGCGGCAACCGGAGCAGAACAAGCTGCTGCGGCGTTTAAGGCTGCAATGGAAGCGGTGACAGCGATTGAAGCTAAGGTTAAACAGAATGTTGATGCCGTGGCACCCATCGTGGGGCAACGCGATGCTGCTTTGGCGACGATGGCTAGCCACGAAGCGACGTTGAAGCAAGCGGTGGCAGCGCGTGACGCAGCGGCTGCGCAAATGGCTGACTTGGACGCAAAAATTGCGGAGCTTGAGAACGCTGGTGCTACGCCTGCGGATCAAATTGCTCCGCTGCGTGAGCAACGTACTGCGGCTCAGGCGGAACACGCCAAGCAAGTCGCAGCTGTTGACGCGGCCGAACAGGCACGTGCTGCAGCGGCTACTCAAGTTTCACAGTTCAATGAGCAAGCCAATCAGGCTCAGGCAGTCTTAGTAGCTGCACAGCGTGAGTTGAGTTCGGCTCAAGGCAAAGTTGCCGAGACGCGTGCTGCCAACCAGCAAATGGCTGTCGCATCGAAGGTGGCAACTGCTACGGCGGAAGCAGCTAAAGCGAAGGTCGCGCAACTAGAAGCGACATTAGCTAGTGCGACGAAGATGGTTGAGGAACTAACTCCGCAGGTACAGCAAGCCACAGCGCGGGCCAGTGAGGCGACCGCAACCCGTGATGCCGCGGTTGCTCGTGTGAATCAACTGCAGGCTGACTTAGCTGCGTTCCAAGGTGCTCCTGCCACTTTAACTACGGCCAGAACTGAAGCTGAACAGCAACTGACCGTATTGGCTCAATCGATGGAGCAGGCTCAAGCGACAGCACTGCAATTGGGAGAACAGTTGAACGCGGAAGATGGAAAATTGGCAGAGCTGAAAAAACAGATTGAAGCCCTGCAAGCCCAAGTCAATGCACTTCGCGAGCAAAAGCGCTCGAGTGAAGCGGCGCAGTCTGAAGCGTTGGAAAAGTCTGAAACGCTGGAAGCGGAGCGTCAGCGATTGGCCGACCGCCAGGCCCTTTACGAAGCAGCCTATGGTCCCGCACAATAGTCGATGGACTGGAACCATCTCTATTTGTGAGCGAAATCGTCGATAATGCCTCCGGAACGTAGTCGTCATCAAGAAAAGATCATCAAGAACTACTACCGAAACCTGGATGCGATTTCGCTCCAAAAGGCGACGGAGCAAGTCACAGAGTTGTATCTCAGTGAAGGCAAGAAGCGTGAGCAGGTTTGGAAACGATTAGTGGGGCATCTGGAAAAAATGGGAATGCCCCAGCAGCAAATCGATCACCTCCGGACGCAAGATGATCCTGCTCTGGTTGCAGAAGCGTTAAAAAAGTTTGCCTAGTCGCCGTTGCTCGGCGCGATTGGCGTGTCGGCTGTGGGAGTAGCTCGACGGCTGCGGACCCGAGACCATTCGTAGCCGCCCAGCAGCGGCAAGGCAATGATCAAAGGTGCGACGTAATAGAGCAGGCGAAAGATCAGCAGCGATCCGATTACTGCATTGCCGACTTCGTCTGCCAACAGCTTGAGCAGGATAAGCTCCAAGACGACGAGCCCACCGGGGATTTGTGACACGAGCGACGCGGTGATCCCCATTAGGTACGCAGCTAGCACCAGCGCGAACGGGACGTCGGCTGATTCAGGCAGGACAAGATACAGTGCGATTGCGGAAATCGTTAGATCCATCGCAGCCACTGACGTCTGCAGCATCATCAGATCAAGCTTGGGCGGGGCGAGGTTAATTCCGCCGATGGGCAACGGACGCTGCCAGAAATGGCAGATCAGAGCGTAAGCAACACCCACCGACAGCAAGATGCCTCCGAGCGTCTCTGTCGAGAAGGGAAGTTTGACTTCTTCTGGGACTGGGACAGGGACAAATAGCAGTACGGTTCCTGCCAGCCAACAGATACCGCTCCAGAACGTTAGTCCAAGTAAGACAACGATCGCAGCGATTTGCATGGGGCGCAGACCCCAATGCGTGTAGAGTCGAAACCTCAATGGGGTCGCAGCGACAATCGTACCGAGATTGTTCCCCAACGCGTAACCGAGAAAGCCGACGAGTGCCACACGTCTGAGGGGAAGTGCCCGCCGTACATAGCGGAGCGCCAGCATGTCATACGTGATTAGCAAACAATAATTGAGCGCGATCAGCAGTGCGGCGAATGCCAGATATAGGGGTGGCGCCCCGGTCAGGCCGTCCACAAACTCGTCCCAGCTGATTTCCTTTAAGTCGCGAATCAAGAAGATGATTGCGATGGAAAACAACACCAGCGCCAAAATGGGGCCGATGGCGGATCGCAGTTTACGGAGCAAAGAACGCACGTTAAAGAACAGCAATATGTGAAGGATGGGCGGGAGAAGCTTTATACCGTCTAAGTTCGCCTTCAGGTAAGGAGCCTTCCTCCTGGAGTTTTTGCTCGTAGCGGTTGCGAATTCTATTCCTCCCGGTGTTCGGCGGTCGAGGAGCGATCTAAACTTTGGGTTCGTAAACCGCATGCGCGCCGCGTCATGTCGAACATCGCTTTTCCAAGGTTGCAACGCACGATTTTTCCATGAAGACCGCCCGTCACGATTTGGTTGTATTGGGTGGGGGACCCGCCGGCTACGTTGCCGCGATCCGGGCCGCCCAACTGGGAATGAACACCGCCGTTATCGACGAAAACTCCCGCTACGGCGGAACGTGCGTTCGGGTCGGTTGCATCCCGAGCAAAGCACTCTTGGAGTCAAGTCATTTGTATCACGAAGCTTGTCACCGTTTTGCGGAACATGGCTTACGTGTCGATCAAGTCGGACTCGACTTGCCACGCATGATGCAGCGTAAAGAGGAGATTGTGGCGGGGTT
>JAGQOY010000365.1 GCA_020427005.1 Planctomycetales bacterium | reverse complement strand
GAAGCGTAAGAGCGTAAGCGAGGGACCGAACAAGAATCCCTCACTTACGTTTCGGGTTGGGACGTTTATTTCTGCCGCTCGCCTTAGTAGGAATGTTTCCGGCCTGGCAGCAAAAAAACAGGCCGGAAGCCTATCACTTTTTCCTAGGTCGACCTTATTACTGAGCGATTCCAAACTGGTTTGAATGCACTCTACCACAATAATTCAACAGCTGCTTGAATTTGATACTGGATATCAGCAATCGACTGAGTTGCGTCGATAATCTCGACCCGCTCACTCGCCTTGGAGGCTTGGTCGAGGAAACCGCTGCGGACCTTACGAAAATAGTCCAGGCCTCGGCTCTCTAGTCGATCGAGTCCACGTTGTATTCGAGTCATGGCGGATTCTGGGTCGATATCCATTAACAAAGTTAAGTCTGGTCGCAATCCACCGGTCGCAACTAGTCCGACCTGCCAAACATAGTCGCTGGGAAGCCCTCCGGCTACCCCTTGATAGACTACATTCGCTAAGAGGAATCTGTCCGCTAAAACCACTTTATCGGCCTCAAGTGCAGGTCGAATAACCTCAGCTACCAGTTCTGCACGACTGGCCATATAAAGCAGCATTTCGGCAGTAATGGATAATGGGATATCTTGCCGGTGAAGTAGAATCTCTCGAAGTGATTCTCCCAAAACTGTTCCTCCCGGGTCGCGAACCAAGACAACTTCTAGATCGCGAGTAAGAAGCCAGTCACGCAGCAATTCAATTTGGGTCGACTTACCGCTCCCATCAACCCCATCGAAGGCAATCATTCGGCCGGTCATCACAGCTTACTTTCTGGCTTTCCCATTACCTGCGCATTGCTAGATTCGATTGCATCGGCCGCTAGTTTGGTGGCTAGAGCCAGATGGGCGGGTGAATATGTACGAACATCCCATTTCTTATCCGGCAATAGCTCGCGAATGTCAAACGTGCTTTCTGTTTCACATACGAGCACAGACTCTTCAGGGGCTGCGTCAAACAGACGCCTCAGGCCGTCCGCCAATCTTTCACCTTGTTCGGTCCATAAGCGATATGGAGGGCAACAGAATATGATCCAGGGCAACTGAGGAAGCGTTTGAGTGTACGGCTCGAAGCCCTTCAACCAGCGAAACGTGTCCACATTGTGAACGTCCACTTGACTGGAGATACGGAGTAATTCGATATTCTGTAAAATGGATGTAACGGTCGCGCGTGACAATTCGAGGATAATCGCGCGTTCCGCCCCACGACTAATCGACTCGAAGGCAAGAATCCCAGTTCCACCAAACAAATCAATAGCCACCGTATTGGATAGGTCTCCGCCAAGCAAACTAAAGAGACTTTCGCGCGTCCGATCTTTCATCGGACGAGTGGCAGGGTCGCCATTGTATTCAATCTTTCTCCCTCGCATTTCGCCAGCCACAATTCGAAGCTTCGAGGGTGCAAATCGGGTCCGTTGAAACTCTCGCAATTTGGGTTTTTCGTCATCGTGTTCGAAAAACCCATGTGAACGTCCCATCTCATTTCCACCTTAACGAAAAACAGCCAATGACGTCAAAGTTATCATTTTTTTGACAGCGTGGCTCGGAGTACGAGTCAATTGAATTTGAACCTGGTCGCAATTAGGCTTGGCGAACAATTACGACTGAGTTAATACCTAGCATGCCGAACGAATTATTTAGGATATACCTGACGCGCGGGATCTCTCGGGCCTCATTGGCTACTAGATTTGGCAAGGCACATTCTGGATCGAGTTGATCTAAATTGATCGTCGCGTGGCAGACGCGATCTTTTAGACTGGGCAGATTGCCGGCCAACTCCAGCGCACCGGCGGCTCCCATCGTATGGCCGATGAAACTCTTTGTATTATTGAAATGCGTATGAGTGCTGTTACCAAAAACCGATCGCAAGGCTTGACATTCCTGAGCATCGCCACTGCTCGTACCAGTTGCATGCGTACTGACGATATCGATATCGTCTGCGTTGAGTCCACCACGTTGTAACGCAAGCTGCACACACTGGGCTTGGCGCTCGGGATTGGGAAGAACGAAATCCGTTGCATCCGTGTTAATCGCGTAGCTGACGATTTCTGCAATGATCTCAGCTCCTCGCGCTCGTGCATCGCTCAGTCGTTCAAGCACGAACATGCAGGCCCCTTCAGACACGACAATTCCATTGCGCTGCGTATCAAATGGGCGACAGGCTTTCGCTGGATCGGAATGTTCCGCCAACGCGCCTTGGCTTTTAAAACTAGCAAATATTCCAAACGTATGGATACTCTCGGAAACACCGCCCGCAAGAGCAAGATCACATTCGTTTAGGCGCAGCATCTGCACTCCTTGGATCACACCGGCGTTGCCGGCCGCGCATGCCGCACCAATAGTGTAATGTGGTCCTGTAATTCCCAAGTTTAGCGCGACCTCTCCTGCGGGGTTATTAGCGACAGTTCGAGGATTGTGGTGGTGCGACCAAAATTGAGTGTCGTAGTCGAAGCCCTTAATCTGATAGATTTCATTTTCGGTTTCAACGTTTCCATGCTCCGTAACACCTACATATATCCCTACCCTTGAGCGGTCGACGTTTTGCCAGTCCAAACCGCTTCGACGTATGGCTTCATTCGTGGCCCAAATGCCAACTGCTCCGGCCCGAGTACCGCGGCGCGCATCCTTTTTAGACTGATACTCGGTTGCGGGGAAATCGCAGACACCGGCTAGAGTCTTCCCCACGTAGCGAATTTCGTAATCCTTGACCCCACTTATTCCAGCCAACAAATTCTGGCGATAACTTTCCAAGTTATTTCCGTTGGGGCTGGTTAATCCAATGCCGGATATGACGATTCGTTGATCGTCGGGCAGCAATGCAGCTCGATCTTTCGCGATCATAGGGTGTATCTAAATGTGATTAACTTGTCGTGTAATAAACCCGTTGGGGTGTGGACAGACGATTCAAAACGTGTTCGGACAAAGTAAAGATCATCCGCAAGAAATTTGCCCCCATGGCTCCCAGTGGCCTAATTTGAACACAACATTATCCTCATTGTTGAGAATTCAGGTAGTAGATCCATGCAAGCAAACTCCAGAATAATTCGGTAACGACGAGCGACTGGGTGAATTCAGTTTCAAGAAGGACCCAAACAGCCGGGGAAAAAGAAATTTGGAATAATTCCTCATCGTTCAGACGGGCTCACCGGCGCTCAATACTTAGTCGAATCAAAACGGACTTTCTTTGTCCTTTACTGCTCCAAAGCCATCTTGGCTCTTAACTTGGGGATTATTTCTCGAGGTACGAATCGAGAGAGCATTTCATCGTTACTTAACGGGACAATTTGCTTGATTAGTGAGCTGGAAACATGTGAGTATTTTTCGTCAGCCATCAAAAAAACCGTTTCGATAGTTGCGTCCAACTGACGATTGGCCATTAGCATGGTAAATTCGCCAGCAATGTCCGTCAGCGGTCGGACCCCCCTGACCATGATTCTTGAGCCGCAGGCTCGAACAAAGTTCACAGCCAGCCCCTCGAAGGTTGTGACGCGCACATTGGTGAAAGCAACTAGGACCATCCTCAAAAGTTGCACGCGTTCGGCAGGGTCAAACATGGGACGTTTTTCCGTATTGACCCCGACGCCGATGATTAACTCGTCAAATAGGAGCGAGGCTCGCTCAATTACGTTTAAATGCCCTAGAGTAACGGGGTCAAACGATCCGGTGTACACGCCAATCCTATAATCCTGTTTTGACATCGCAGTTCTTCATGAGAGACCATTAGGCGAGCGGCAGGAATAAACGTCCCAACCCGAAACGTAAGTGAGGGATTCTTGTTCGGTCCCTCGCTTACGCT
>JAGQOY010000364.1 GCA_020427005.1 Planctomycetales bacterium | reverse complement strand
CGTCATTCACGACAACGTTCTTGCTTGTTTGGGAAATAACACCTGCTGGCGCCTGAATGCTCAATCCAAGCTCGCGAGAACCCGATCCAGCTTTCGATCCGAGAGTTCCGCGAGGCGTCGGAAAGCATCGGGGCGGGCGATAACGCGGCGACGGATGGGTTCGGGGACCTTCTCGGCAAGCAGTAGCAACTCCTCTTCATCTCCGCCAAGCTCGATGGCCAGCAGATGGAGCAGCTTTTCCGATGGGCTGTGGCCATCTTCAAGTTTGTGGTTCTCGATCTTCGATAGGTACGTGAAGCCGACATCCACGCGGGAAGCCAGTTCACGCAGCGAGAGCCGCTTTGCTTTTCGAAGCTCTCGCAATCTCTGTCCAAGCGTCATTTTGTTCGCCACTTGTTCGCAGTGCCCAAAAGCGGTAAATTGTTGCACTCTCTAGTCAACATACCCGAGATCGTTCTCACTGGCTAGTAGCTGGCAGGGCAAGATTTTGATTTGAAAACCAACAGGGAACATGGATGCCAACACTCAACTGGATCGGCAAAGAAGCTGTCGTTGATCATCATCGGCATATCCCCACCCGGTTGCTGGAATGCGACCCAAAGCTTTCGTTTGGAGATCCGGACGCCGAGAATCTGCTCGTTGAAGGGGACAACCTCGAAGCGCTGAAGGCTCTGTTGCCTCGTTACCGAGGACAGGTGAAGTGTATCTACATCGACCCACCATACAACACAGGCAACGAGAACTGGGTATACAACGACAACGTTAACGACCCGCGAATCAAGAAGTGGCTCGGGCAGGTTGTCGGCAAGGAGGCGGAAGACTTGTGCCGCCATGACAAGTGGCTGTGCATGATGTATCCACGCTTAGCATTGCTGCGAGAGTTCTTGCGGGAAGATGGTTCTATATTCGTTAGTATAGCAGACGATGAAGGGCACTCGCTGAAATTGTTATTGAGTGAGGTTTTTGGTGCAACCAACTTTGTTGCGTCCATCATTTGGCAGAAGGTCTACTCGCCAAAAAACACTGCGCAGCATTTCTCTGAAGACCACGATTACATTTTGGTCTTTGCGAAGAATAAGCAATTGTGGCGACCGAAGCTGTTACCTAGATCTGAGGAGCAGAACGCGCGATACGAGAATCCCGACAATGATTCTCGTGGTTTATGGAAGACGAGCGATCTCGCCGCGAGAAACTACTACGACAAAGGAACGTACAGCATAACATGCCCGTCTGGACGTTTCATTGAAGGACCCCCTCGCGGCAACTACTGGCGAGTTTCACCGGAAAAGTTTCGGGAGATGGACGCCGACAATAGGATCTGGTGGGGAGTAGATAAAAATTCGATACCGCAGATTAAGAGGTTTCTTTCCGAAGTAAAGGATGGGGTCGTTCCTCAGACACTGTGGTTTTATCGCCAAGTTGGGCACACCCAAGAGGCGAAACAGGAATTAATCCGCTTGGTTGATTTCGAAGGTTCAGATGATGTCTTTGTTACACCCAAACCCACTCGACTAATACGTCGCATATTGGAAATCGCAACTGAAAAGGATTCGATCGTTCTCGATTCATTTGCAGGAACCGGAACCACAGGTCAAGCAGTGCTTGAGTGTAATCTGCGCGATGGCGGAAATCGGCAGTGCATTCTAGTTGAGATTGAGCCGTCAGTTGCGCAGCCAATTACAGCCAAACGACTTGCCCGAGCCACCAGCGGTAAAGGCTGGGTTCATAGTGAAAAACATCTTCTTTGGGAACAAAAACTCACTCCGACAAAATTGGGTAGGGGCGACAAATTATTGAATGACGCAAATCAAATCGCAGAAGCTGAAAAGAGAAAATGGGATAGCGTTCGTCTAGTTGTTGAGGATGACCACCTGCGTCTGTATGGAGAACTCAGATCGGAACGCGTTGAGGGACTTGGCTCTGGATTCCGATACTGCAAACTCGGTCGTACGTTGCTAGATGAGTCTGGCGATATTAATGGCGAAGTTCCCTTCATCGACCTAGCTCGCTATGTGTATTTGTTGGAAACAGGCGTACCGGTACCGAAGCGCCCGAAGAAAGATTGTCCATTGCTGGGCGTCCACCAAGGGCGAGCGATTTACTTGCTATACAACGGCGTGCTAGGCGATCGCCGCCCCGCTGGAGGCAACGTGTTGACTAACAGTGTGTTGGCTGGATTGCCACTGCATCCAGAAGGAAAAGGCAGCCGGGTCATCTTTGGTGAAGCAACCCGCCTCTCCGAATCAACTCTAGCTCGAGAGAACATTGTCTTTCGGCAAATCCCCTATTCATTGCGTGAAAGCTAGGAGAACTGCCGATGTGGCGATTGGCCCTCAAACAATACCAGACTGAATCTCTCTCGATTCTTCGGCAATATGCCGCGGCCGTGCGCGAGAAATCGCTGCTTGGCGTTCATCGCCCGGAGCATGATGCGTTTTCCGAGTTCACCGAGCGAGACTATCTATCGACGCCAGGGTTCGGCGGTGTGCCTTACGTTTGTTTGCGAATCCCGACCGGTGGCGGAAAGACACTTCTGGGCGCTCACGCTGTCGGTGTCGTCGGCCGAAGCTTACTTGCAACCGACCGGCCCGCCGTTCTTTGGATCACTCCGAGCACAACCATTCGTGACCAAACGCTTCGAGGTCTGAAGAATCCCAACCACCCGTACCGAGCGGCAATCGAAGAGGAGCTTGGTGCTGCAATCGAAGTGATGACGCTGGAAGAAGCGCTAACGCGTCCACAGTTCGTTCGTCCCGGTGGCCCCGCCGTGGTCATTGTCACAACAATTCAGTCCTACCGAATTCGAGACGATCGAAGCGGCGAGGAGTTAGAAGCAACGCGGCGAATCTATCGTGACAACGGCTATATGAAAGAACCGCTCGACAACCTGCCATCAGCTATCGTTGCTGATCTACAGAGGGACGAGTCTGGTCTGATTCAATTGTCATTGGCGAATGCGCTTAGAGTTCGACAGCCTATTGTTGTGATGGATGAAGCACATAACGCGCGAACGCCGGTCTCATTTGAATCGCTAATGCGGTTCGGACCTTCGTTTGTACTTGAGCTGACGGCCACCCCAGAACAAACACACGATCCATCACATCGCACTAATCCAAAGTACGCGAGCAACGTTCTGCACAGCGTCAGTGCATTGGCCCTCAAGAACGAAGGCATGATCAAGCTGCCTGTTGAGCTTGAGAATCGCTCGGACTGGCTCGAAGTCCTCGCTGCGACCAAGCATCGCCGCGAAGAACTTGAATTTCTCGCTGATCTTGAACATCGGGACAACGGCGTCCAGCCCATTCGACCAATCGCACTGATTCAAGCTCAGCCTAACTCAAAAACCAAAGAGATGCACACGGTTGACGCTGTGAAGAAGGCGTTGATTGAGAAACTCGAGGTGCCTGAATCCGACGTAAAGATCTGCACAGGTAGTGTCGATGAGATCGGTGACACGGATCTCATGGCGTTGCAGTGTCCCATCCGTTACATCATTACTGTTGACAAGCTGCGCGAAGGCTGGGACTGCCCTTGGGCCTACGTGTTAGGTTCGATTGGAAATACGGCCACCGCAACGGCGGTCGAACAGTTGATCGGTCGAATTCTGCGAATGCCGAACGCTTGTCCAACGAACGTGTCAGCCCTCGATCGAGCCTATGCGTTTGTGTTGAGCGACAATGTCGTGCAGACGGCGATGCAACTACGCGATCGGATGGTTGAGACCTGTGGATTCGACGAACGCTCCGCAGCAGACGCGTTGCGAGTCAAGGTGAACGCTGCTCAACAGGGACTCGGCATCAGCCGCATCCCAATGACAGGTCCTCCAGCAACGGACAAGCTCACGCCAACCTTGG
>JAGQOY010000363.1 GCA_020427005.1 Planctomycetales bacterium | reverse complement strand
CCCATAAAGACCGGCATTTTTTACCCATTTACTCTATATTCACTTCGATTGAGCCGGATTCAAACCGGAGTAATCGTTAGAATCTTAGGAATCTGAAGTTTCTTCGTACGGTACCAAAAGAGTGATTTGGTAATCGGCGAGTTGAGCAAGATAGATTCACGAGGGTCTCAGCATGAAGAAATGTTTACGAGTTTTGATGGGGGGATTGTTGGTGGCCATGCCTATGCAGGCCATCCAAGCAGCAGTTTTTGTAGATGATTTTAATTCGGCGGCATCTTCCGCCAATTACAACGTCGTGCAGTCTTCTGCTGACAACAAAGCAACCTTTGGTTGGGATTATTCTGCGTTGGGCATTCCATCTGCCCCCAATACAACGGACAGTTCAACCTTTGGACTAAAGCTAGAATCAAACATCGAAAGTGCACAAGTTACAGGTATCACACTGCACACTTTGCAGAGTTTTTCCGGTAACTATCGAGTAACGTTCGATGCATGGATGAATGCCAATGGGCCATTTCCGGCAGGTGGAACAGGTTCAACCGAGTTTCTTACGGCTGGAGTCGGTGGCAATGGAAGCGCAGTAAACGTTGCAACGGCGGGTACTTCGGGAAGTGGTGGATGGACTGCCGTTTCCGGAGAAGGTGGTTCGACGCGCGATTACAGAATGTTCAAGGATACTGCTGAACAGTTACCAGCTTCGGGGCAGTTTAATGCTCCTTCTGGAAATTCTTCTGATCCTTATTATGCCGGTTTTGGCGGAATCGACGTTGGGACCTTGCCTCAAAACGCACTAGCACCTGCCACTCAAGTTGGTGTAACTGGTGCTGGTTCATTTGGATTCGAATGGCACGAGGTGTCGTTGTTGGTAAATCCAACGGGCGGGACTGGTGGTGCAGCCAGTGTTTCTTGGTCAATAGATGGACTTCAAATTGGGACCTTAGACGCGGGACTAGCGGCATTTAATACCGATGGTCGCGTAACCATTGGCTACACAGACATTTTTACATCGGTATCGGACAATGCTCCATTCTCGTTTGGACTTGTCGACAACCTCTCTGTAACTGCTGTTCCTGAACCAGCTAGCGGATTGTGTCTACTGGGATTTGGCTTGGCCATGGTTCGCCGACGTCGAGCTTAGGGGCTTATACATTTAGTGAACAAAGCGAGTGAGCGGCCGGAAATCAACCAATGACGAGCCGCTCACAATTGAATGCTAAATTCAGGTTAAGCTAATCACCGATCGGCTCTTGGGAATTCAAAAAAAGAAAGCTAAAGGGGTGTACTGCCGTCTGGCGTGCGCCCCTTCTTCGTTTCCAGTGCTTGGCTTTCAGGACAGACGCAAACTCCAAATTCCTCTGGGCGAGTTTACGTGAAAAGTAAATAGCATGTTGTTTTGGGGAGTATCACTGCTATATTGACCAAGCAAAATGGTTTTTTTGCGGACAAATTGCGATCCAAGTAATCGTCATAGGACTCGTCGGTTCGTTGGCATGCTTTTGGGAATCCGAATTGAGGTTTGACTAATGATTCATCGTATCTATGCGTTTTTGGGGCTGCTGGTAGTGCTTTTGGGAACCAACCCTGCTCAGCTTTCTGCCGCAGATCGCCCCAACGTATTATTTGTGTTATGCGATGACATACGTTGGAATGCACTAGGTTGTTTGGGCCATGAACATCTCAAGACGCCGAATATTGATGCACTTGCTGCAAACGGCATCCTCTTTGAGAACTCGTTTTGTACTACCAGTTTATGCTCTCCAAGCCGTGCATCGATCCTAAGTGGACTGTACGCACACGTGCACGGTGTGACGAACAATTTTACTGAGTACCCAGAGGATATGTCGACTTTTCCAAGGGCCCTACAAGCCGCTGGCTACGAGACGGCCTATCTAGGTAAATACCATATGGGTGAAGAAAACGATTCGCCTCGCCCTGGATTTGATTACTTTGTTACTCACAAAGGACAGGGCAAATACTTTGACACAGAATTTAATTTCAATGGTCAAGAACGTCGCGTTGTGCCTGGATACTATACGACCGTCGTGACAGATATGGCCGAACATTGGCTCGAGGACCGATCCAGTGAAAAACCATGGATGTTAATGATTGGTCACAAAGCGCCTCATAGCTTCTATTTCCCCGAGCCCAAATACGAACATACTTTCGATGCTGTTGAGGTCAACTATCCGCATTCGAGCTTCGAATTAGACGGTAAGCCCGATTGGATTCGCCAAAGATTGTCGACTTGGCATGGAATCTATGGTCCTCTATTCGAGTGGCGCAAGCAGTTTCCGGACACTTCTGCTGCCGGAGTGATGCATTTTCAGGCTATGGTAAGAGCCTACTGGGGAACAATTCTCAGTTTGGATGATAGCATGGGCCGTCTCGTGAAGATCCTTGAGAAACGCGGTGAACTCGAGAATACACTCATTGTCTTTATGGGAGACAATGGACTGCTAGAAGGTGAGCATGGGATGGTAGACAAGCGTACTATGCATGAAGCCAGTATTCGAATTCCCCTCGTGATGCATTATCCTCGGTTAGCATCTGGCAAACGAATACCTGAACAAATTCTGACGGTAGACCTGGCGCCGACAATTTGTGAGCTGGCTGGAGCGGATCCGATGGAGAATATCCATGGTCGCAGTATGGTCAATTTGATAAGGGGTGGAGACGCTAATTGGCGCACAAGTTGGTTCTATCATTACAACTATGAAAAGCAATTCCCGTATACGCCCAATATTCGAGGCATTCGCACCGACGAGTGGAAGCTTGTTCGCTATCCCCATGGAGATGGGCAACCTGATCGGCACATGTCGGAGCTGTACAATGTTCGCAACGATCCATTGGAGAAGCAAAATCTGATCAACGAACCGATATACGAATCGCTTGTTGCAAAGTTGGATCAACAACTGAAGCAATTGATGCTAGAGACCGGAATACAGCAAGATCAAATGCCACTTGATGAAGGCATCAAGACTGATCTTCCGGAGCAATCCATTCGATAGCAGCCAGGGGGCCCGCTTATTTACAAGGTTGCGACGAGATGGGTCGCGAAAGCGTGCTCAGGCATATTGCACTTCGCACATTTTAAATAACGTTTCGACACGTCGAAAACCAAACTTTTCGTAGAGTCGAATTGCCGCTGAATTCTGCACTGTGACTTCTAGATTGGCGTATTTGCAACCGATTTGCTGAAATCCGCTCAACGCATTGCTTAACAGTATTCGTCCTATGCCTAGGTCGCGGAATTCAGGTACCACACCGATGTTCTGAATCGCACCAACAGCTCCGGACGAAGAGAGCAATCCCTGAATAGTTCCAATGGGCGCTAACTCCTTCTCAAAGTCGTTCTTTCGACAGGCCAACCAAGTCGCCTCCGGAACAAAGTCAGCTCGATTGGATATATCTCGCATAAGCTTGCGGCATCCGTCTAGTTCCGCCAAGCATGGGAAAACATGTGCATCCAATTCATAACGGAAACTCTCAAACTTTGCCTGAGCATGACGATTGCTCAAATTACTTTCCCAAGGTAGAAGTACGAATCCATCTGCCAAATCGCATACGACGGCAGGTCGTGCGTCAAGCCGGACTTCCATTCTGTAGCGTTTAAAGTAGGTAACAGTCATTCTCTAACAATTGCCAAAGTCTGGTAAATGTATCGACTCTATCTTTGTAAATACACGCGTTACAGCGGTGCTACTCGCACTAGCAGGCTGCTGAAAAAAGTAACCCGAAGCGTCAGCGAGGGAATGTGCCCAGCCCCCCGCGCTGACGCTCTGACGCTTCGGGTCACTGATCGTCCACAAGATTTTGCAAATCGACTTTTCATCACCCTGCAAACTTACGCCAGGGC
>JAGQOY010000362.1 GCA_020427005.1 Planctomycetales bacterium | reverse complement strand
CTTTACGATTTCCCTGGGTGATGTGGATGAATACGATGTGACGCCGGTGGTGGATGTGGACGCTGGAGCCAATGCTGTGGCAGAGAACTCTGCAGTGGGTACAGCGGTTGGTCTGCAAGCGTTTGCGCAGGACTTGGATCAATCGGGCGTGGTGACGTACAGTTTAACGAACAGTGCGGGTGGGCGGTTTGCGATCGACTCGGTGACGGGACAAGTCACCTTGTCAGGCGCGGTGGACTTCGAAGCGGCCAGCAGCCATGTGATCACCGTAAGAGCCACGAGCAACGACGGTTCTTCCTCATCGGCTAACTTTACGATCGACGTCCTGAACATCAACGAGGCACCTGTGGTGAGCCCGTTGAGCATAGTAACGGATTACATTACGGCGGTAACCTATTCATCCCCGGGAGTATTTAACAATGTACTGGACCCAGACGGAGACAATTTGATGGTCTCGTTGGTGAGTCAACCGAACAGCGGAGTTGTCTCGTTACTATCCAACGGAGCGTTGAGTTACACACCCACGAATCTGTTCGTAGGCGCGACTAGTTTTGTGGTTCAGTTTTTCGATGGCAGTTTATCGAGCCAGTTGACGGTGGATGTCACGGTCACTCTACCGACGAACCTACCATCTCCAACGAGCGGCGGGGGAAATGGTTCTGGTAGTGGCAGCTCTACGGGTACGAGCGGAAGTGGCACGAGTGGGAGTGGTAGTTCGGGCAGCGGTTCTGGCACGAATACGACGAGTACGAGTAGTAACACAGCAGCTGAGGATGTTTCTTTGGATGAGTCTTCTTCTGGCAGTGAGGACACATCGATTACGGTAGCACCATCCCCCTCGGCCACTGGTGAAGGTGCTGGGGAGGACACTACTGAAGGCTCACAAAGCGCTGTTTCCGAACAGGCAGAATTGATCGTCGAGCAAGCAGTCGACGGCGCGACTTCCGAGGCGAATTCGATGTCCCTGTTTGTCTTCCAAGGACTAGGTGAATGGCAAAACGAGGACGCAGACGCACGTAGTTCTCTGCATGAAGGCGAGTTGCAATTGCGGCCGCTAACGCTGACCAATGATTTTAGAGAGTTTGTTACTTTGTACCAAAGATCTTCCGCAGAGATTACGGACGAAGCCCTAGAAAAATCTCTGGTGACGGCACATCCGATTGTATCCACAGCGGTTGGGGCAGGAGCGATGCTGTGGTTAATCCATTCGGGCCACATCGGTGCGTCAATGATAAGTTCTCTGTCTACATGGATACAGATTGATCCGTTGGTCATTGTTGAAGGCTGTCGATCTAAAGAAGATGATGAACATGCCTTAACAGTCGAAGAGCAAATGTTCGATCGTTAAGTGTTTATCATCAAATTAGAATCAGGAATCTCAATGTTTCAGGGCGTGTCAGCGACGAGAGTTAAGCTCATGGCTCTCGGCGATATTGATTTTTTGTAGCGTTTTCAATGCGAAGGCGGTTGTCACGCAACGATTGCCGGTTCTTTTGTAAGCCGCGATATAGCGTGTCTCGCGAGTATCAGAACTTGGACAGATGCTATGTATTGGGACTAATGGTGATCAAAGTCTTTACTGAATGGGCGATAAAACATTCTGCATGGGCTTGTTCATGCAGGGCGAGCAACTGTTCCGAATCTGGCGAGCAATCACCTGCGAAACGAACCGAAGGACAAAGAGTAACTTCGGTCATGGCCAGCTGGCCCTGTTCATTTCGAGCAAGAGTGCCTTGAGCTTGGTCCCTGTAGTCGTCGACCACCCAGCCTTTATTGGCAGCTAGTGATAGAAACCAAAGCATATGGCAACTCGAAAGTGAGGCCACAAATGCTTCCTCCGGATCGATGGCGGATGGATCCGAAAGCGGGATCGGTACTACATGTGGCGATGACGAGGCCGGGATCACAGCACCGCCATCAAGGTGCCAAATGTGGGCTCTTGAATAGCGGTTATCTGTGAAAACAGCGGATTGCCGTTGCCAGTGGATGACCGCGGAAATCGCATGCATTTTCTTGAAACCTTCGATATAAGGTGAGATTCAGTGAATTGTGGCGATCGGGTTCACTACTTTTAGAGACTAACGGTCATGTTTTTGCTGTTTTCATTTGGATTGTCAATGAATAACGCTAAGATCATAGCAAGTACTAACATGTTAGGCCGGGAACATGCGACATCTGAGACCAATAAGAGTCCGCCAGTATGCGAGATACTGACCGGCCTGCACTCAAGGCAGATGCTTGGAGAATTAGAAGAGAGTATTGATATGTTGCCACGATTCACTTTTCGACAAACCAAGACGGTTTCACTTCGGCAGACTTCAATGATAGCCAATTTGCCACGATATCTGGCTTCTTCCCTGCTGTGTGTAGCCTGTTTGGGACAACTTGGAATTCCTGTCAGTCATGGCCAGGATGGTGCAAGCCCGACCGACGGCTTATCTGCGAACGAAATTTTCCAACAACGGATTATGCCCATTTTTAACTCGCCGAATCCATCGAGTTGCGTTCAATGTCATTTGTCGGGAGTCGATTTGAAGGATTATGTTTTACCATCGCATGAGAAAACGTTTCTAGCGCTTCGTGATGCGGGCCTTATCAACATCAAAGAACCTGAACTTTCGAAAATCCTACATTTGATTTCCATGGGTGAGAACGATGAAGATCGCGGAGCGCAAATGCTGCATGCAAAGACAAGGCAAGCAGAATATGAAGCTTTTGCAACATGGATTACCGCTTGCTGTCGAAACGATGAACTTGTAACTCGCCAAACAAACGGAATTCAGCATGAAGAAATTGGACCAAAACAATCAAATGAGGTCATTCGGCACAGTCGCAAGGATCGTTTACTGGCATCCTTTGAAAGGAACATTTGGTCTCTACGTATGCGGTGCTTTCCCTGTCACACACCGTATGAAATTGATGACAATAATCCCGAACATCTGACTCCAAAGCAGCGTCATAGTGAATATGTACAGCAATTTGGAGAAAGGATGAATATCTTCAAAGAGACACCGCAGCAGACATTAAAGTCACTAATGGCGTCATCTGCCAAGCCAGAAAAAGGTCATTTGCCACTTGTTAGTTCACAGAACCCAGAGCAAAGTCTTTTGCTTTTGAAACCGATTGCCAAAGTGCCTGGCAAGGACGATTCCGGCAATATGCGTAAGCCATCCTATGCGGACCCTGTAACGCACGGAGGTGGAATCAAGATGCATATTGGGGACGATGGATACAAAGCCTTTATCACTTGGCTAACGGACTATGCGGAAGTTACCAACGGCGGGTATGAAACAGCCAGCGAACTTCCGACGGACAACTGGACGCTTACACAACATGTGGTACGCATCAAGGACTGCCCACCAGAGTGGCCCGCAATGGCCGGTGCTCAAATTTTTGTTTATCGGCTCACAGCATTATCTGGTGAATCTGATTCACGCAGCGAAACTAATCCCAACGAGAACTTAAATCCGATTGCCTTTACTCAAGGAATCGTAACACCCCGTGGACTAATCAATGGAAGCTTGTTTTTAATAGAGTCTGCTGGTGAGGCAAATAATGCAACACCAGAAAATTCATTGTCAGCCGGCAAGTATGCATTCCGCATTTGCATCGACTTTGACAAAAAACTTCAAGCGGAGCCAACGAAACTGCTCGATCCGGCACAGGCTCAGGCTGTTGGAGAATTTGAAGTCGAATGGAAGAATGGTTTTGCGAATGCGCTAATTCTTTCGAAAAACGACTTCAAGGAACATTCGCCAGGGAATGGGCAGGAATGACAATGGAGTTGTGACTCTACGTTCCCGGAGGTGAAATCGGTGGATTTTGTACGTGAATCACTCTTGGGTCTGGCACAAATTCTGAGCAGCAATTGCTTTGGGAGCATTTACGAAGTTGAAAATGGTGGCTATCATTCGCTTGCTGCCCGTTTGAATTCCAGGTTTTTGGCCGATAGGATTGAATGGGTGGAACTGTGAAAATACTGCTAATGAATCGAACCATATTGGTCGAGTACTAGAA